>JAGVIF010000416.1 GCA_020056205.1 Lentisphaeria bacterium
AGTAACCCGATAGCACGTTGTCATATTTGCCTCCATGTTGTTGTATGGAGACAATATTGCATCTAAGGGCGATAAATCAAGTTATACAATATACTAGATTTACATGGTAACTCCAAGAAAAAGGAAACTGCAATTGACGGCGGTAAAGATGAAAACGTCTTTGATATCATGCAAGGCGTGTCGATTTCAATATTGGTGAAGAACGCGAAGCGAGCTTCGCAAAAACAAAGCGGCGCTGACACGCCGCAGTCCAAAGACGGCTATGCCGTCAAAATTCAACATGCGGAAATCTTTGGGAGACGGGATGTAAAATATGATTTCTTGAATGGAAATTCTTTGAAAAACATTGAATGGAATGAGTTAGAAACCAATGAGCCTTATTATTTTTTTGTGCCGAAAGAATTTTCATCGGAAGGAGAATACAAAAAGGGATTTGAGATTAATGAACTGTTTAAAGTTTCTCGCAATGGAATAGAAACAGGACGAGATGATTTATTTATAGGTTTCGACCAACAAGAGGTAAGCCTTAAAATAAAAGAAATTATTGAAAATAAAGAACTTTTATTATCTCGTTACGGAATCAAAGATACGCCTTCATTTAGAATATATAAGCACATTGATGGCATATTGTTTTCTGAAAATGAAATCATTAATGTTGCATACAGGCCATTTGACTGTAGAAAAATATACTATCAGAAAGATCTATTAAGGAGGTCTTTTTATGACGTGACGAAGCACATGCTTAAAAATAATCACAGCTTAATCCTTTGCAGACAGCAAAGTACTTTTGATTTTCAGCATTGTTTTATTACTAATTATTTAACAGACCGTAATTCAATCTCCCTTCAAACAAAAGAAGCATCTTACTTTTTCCCTCTCTACCTCTACCCCGACAAAGACGAATTGAATTTGGGCGAAGGCAAGGTGGCGGCGCGGGTACCGAACCTGAACATGGAGATAGTTGCGAGGTTCGCAGAGAAGATTGGATTGGAATTCTCCCCCGTTGGAGTTCACAGCTTTAGCGTGTCCCCTTCTGGATCTCCTCGCAACTCCGGCGATCAGGAAACAAATCTAAAACCCCACGCTGAAGCTGTGAACTCCAACGAATTCACTCCCGAAGACCTTCTCGACTACATATACGCCGTCCTTCATTCCCCGAACTACCGGGAGAAATACAAGGAATTCCTGAAGATAGACTTCCCGAGGATTCCGCTGCCGGAAAATGCGGACGAATTCTGGAAATTTGTCTCAAAAGGCTGCGAACTCCGCAAACTCCACCTCATGGAATCCCCGGAGCTGGACAAGCCCCTGACAAGCTATCCAGTCAGCGGAAGCAATGTTGTCGACAAAGTTGTTTTTAAAGAATGTAGCACAGGCATACTTCGACCAAGCTCAGTACAAGTCTTGCCTGTGTCTTCTGGTATTTCTCCAAGTTCTACTCCTTCTGGCAAAGTCTTCATCAACTCCACCCAATATTTCGACGGAGTCCCCGAAATCTCCTGGAACTTCTACATCGGCGGCTACCAGCCCGCTCGGAAATGGCTGAAAGACCGCAAAGGGCGCACCCTCTCCTACGATGACATCATCCACTACCGGAAAATCATCACCGCCCTGAAACGCACCGCAGAAGTAATGGAAGAGATTAATGATATAAGGAAGTTTTAATTGGAATTCTTGTATGAACCGTATAAATAAACAGGATGTTTTTTTTACAATATTTTAAGTTGTCAGATCGTTTTTCGTCTGTAGATTATATAAATAATTCGAAATGAGATATTAATAATAGTGACATCATCAATAAAAAAGCATCTTGAGAGACTGCAAATGTCGCAATCTTCTGGAAAGGCATCCGGTCTGGTTGCTGTTGATGATAAGATTTATAATCGGTCTGCGCATGAGACTGTATCTCTAATCTCAGCTCAAAAATGCGAAGCCGACTATGTTTATTTTCGGCGCTTCGATGCTGGACGGCCTTCCCTGCCTCAGGTATACATTTATGACAATACTAATGTATCTTATTCCGATGCTAAAATAGCTGAACTTCATCGAAAAGTATGGAATCGTGGCGAAGCCCCTTTGATGTACGTTTTTAGTAGGACATCTGTCAATATTTTTAGTTGTGTTAGGGGGCCGGATTTTCTATCGGAAACAGGAATTTTAAAATATAACCCGGCTAAAACACTGTTGCTGGCATCCGCAGTTCAGGCGGAACTTGATCGATTTTCCGGACAAATATTGGATAGCGGAGCATTCTGGGATAATCCCGATAACGATAAGTTAATCAACAAAAATAAAGCAGCACACCAAAGCTTGGTTACAGCTATTAAAGATTTTGATAAGGCGTTATCTGCGGATAATATTTTACCAGCCAAATTTGGGCGTCGTCTGCTTATTCTTTGCATCCTTGTTAAATATCTTGAGGACCGTAAAGTTTTCCCTTCAAATTACTTTAAAAAAATCCGTTCAAATGCAAATCATTTTTTTGATGTTTTAAAAGATGCAGATGCAACAATTGGATTGTTTGAAGACCTGGAAAAGCGTTTTAACGGGGATGTGTTTATTTTAACTGAATCAGAAAAACAGGCAATCACCACTGAAAGCTTACAGAGATTCGCCACAGTCATTGAGGGGAAAACGCTGGGATTACAGATGCATTTCTGGGAGCTTTATTCATTTGAAGATATTCCTGTCGAAGTTATCAGTTATATTTATCAAAATTTTGTGACTGGTAACGGTGCAGTTTATACTCCTCACTTCCTTGTTGATCTTCTGCTTAACGAAAGTATGCCTCTTGAAAAATTACAGGAAAGCTTCAAGGTTTTTGATCCAGCCTGTGGTTCGGGTGTTTTTCTTGTGGGGGCATATAAGCGTTTGATTAACGCATGGCGTTACAGGAATGGATGGAAAGAGCCAGAAATAAAAACCCTTAAAACTCTTTTAATGGAAAATATCTATGGTGTTGATCTGGAGTCCATGGCCGTTGAATTGACCGCATTCAGCCTTTTGCTTGCGCTATGCGATGCCCTTCAGCCTAATGTTATATGGAATAAATTAAGGTTTGAAAAATTAAAGACCAACAACATCCGTCAATGTGATTTCTTCAGTTGCGATGTCATTCCTCATTTTGATTTACTTATAGGCAATCCTCCCTTTGAGTCAAAATTAACCACAGTGGCCAATGCGGTCAACAAAGGGTATGAAAAAGAGCGTGGGGTGTTGCCAGATAAACAGTTCTCCTATCTTTTTGCAGAACATGGATTAAAATTTTTAAAATCTGGCGGAAAATTATGCCTGATAATGCCACACGGGATTCTTTATAATACTGGCACAGAAAATTTCCGAAAACATTTATTTTCCTCATGGCACCTTGAAGAAGTTTTAGATTTCATTTCCATACGTGGTTTATTTGAAAGCGCAGACGTAAAAGTATGTGCATTGATAATGCAAAATATTAAACCGGATTATGATAAACCAGTTGCTCACATTACGTTCCGCCGCAATAGAAATACCCATGAGCAACTTTCTTTTGAAATCGACCACTATGATGTAAACTATATTTCACGAGATTTAGCAATTTCAGACCGCTTGATTTGGCGCGCTAATCTTCTTGGTGGTGCGCGAGTATATGCGATTACGGAACGCATATCCAAACTTCGAAACTTAAACGACTTTATTCAAAGCAAAAGATGGGAATTCGGAGAAGGATTTATTACTACTGAGAAAAAAGATGATAATGGAGCTCCATTTATTACTGGCAAGAGACATCTACCTACAAAAGCCTTTACGGAGGCCGGAATAGATGAATCAGAATTAATCATCTGTAAAAATGAAAATTTTGCGACTTCACATTCTGAAAAGCGTTATACTCCTCCAATGATTCTGATAAAAGAACACAATACTTTTCCTGTCGCATTTTGGGAAAAGGAATATCTCACTTTTCGTAATTCAATAATTAGTATTTCCGGCGCAAAAAGCTCCGAATTGAGAACCCTCTTTGGCGCACTTCAGAAGTATCATAGAGATTATCGTTTTTTCTTGATTATATTAGGTTCTCGCGCCATGGTTGGAAAAGCAACATCTGTGTTAAAGCAAGACATAGACGACTTACCTTATCCAGAAAACCCAGAAGATATTCAATTATCGAAATATGAGCAGATTATTAGAGATGACATCTTAGATTATATGGAAGATTTTATTCGTCTGGGACATAAATCAACGTTGCTCACAATGGCAGCATCAAATGGCAAAGCTTTAGGACAATTTGGCGAGATATATTGTGAAGTGCTTGCTCCTGTTTATAAATCGATTATGCCTTATGAACCTATAGTCATGCGCAATATGATATGTTATCCATTTTATTTTGGGAAGAAGCCGGAAATAGACTTCGGCAACCCGGAAAAATTCGAGAAATATTTAAATAATCTTGTTCAGCGACAGCATTGTCCATCTCTTCAAATTTCCCGCATTGTCCGTTTATATGAAGGGAATGTCATTTATCTGATTAAACCAAATAAACTCCGCTACTGGACACGTTCAATTGCGATTCGAGATGCAGATGAGACCTTTGCGGAATTGAGGACGCAAGGGGTTTAAATGAGTTTGGCTGATACTTACAATAATTCAGGCAGAGGAATGGGAGCTCTTGAAGGAGGAGTTCTCGCAAAAGAAACTACAATTAAAGCCATAGTTGATTTTATAATCAAAAGCCTTCCCTTATGGAAGAACGACCCTAAGCGGCCTCAAGAAAGCTCAGAAAAAAAATTGAATCCGTCCTTGTGCTCTTTTTTGGATGTCAAAGCCCGAGTAAACTTTCCTCTCATAAGATTTCATCATGAACAACCGCAAACAGGGCGACGGCAAGTAGATTTATCAGTTATGCCAAGTGAAGAATCAGGTATTAAGGTTTCCGGCTGCGAATATTCGATTTATGAACCTTTTTTTGTGATGGAAGGGAAACGGTTGCCCGCTCCGGCAAAGACAAGAGAAAGGGAGTATTTAACTGGTGAAGATGGAGAGACAAGTGGAGGTATCCAGAGATTTAAGATTGGAGCACATGGCTCCTCTGTTGATTCTGCGGCAATTATTGCATATGTCCAAGAACATGACTTTCACTACTGGTTTGAAAAGATAAATAATTGGATTGATGATCTAAGTAATGATCCTACTCAGAAAAATATTTCATGGAGTTCTGACGATAAACTGAAAAATCTTTGTGTTACAGGAAAATCAAGCAGGGCAGTGTCTCATAATAAGAGAAATCATCATAAGTGCAAACACAGCATTAGCTTATATCATCTTTGGGTAAACATGAAGTAAATTATATGTTCAGAAAGTTTCTTTTGGGAAATAAAAAATCCCGTCCGCCTTTTCTGAAGGCGCCTTTGGCTTTGCCAGGAGAAAGGGTTCGCGAAAAACTTGACGATGAGATAATAGGCTTCGTGTGTGCCTTTTTCATTTCGCTCTTTCTTTTCCTCTTTGTAATCTACAAAACCATCTTCAGCGGCACACTCTCTCATTATTTGTCATTTCGCGTTAACTTCATTTTGGCAGTCCCGTTCTTGCTATTTTTCTATTTTCATGGGAAGAAAAAACTAAAGAATGTTCGGGCTTATCGTCTTGGATTCATCGGGGAACAGGTGATAGGACAAGAACTTGAAAGGGCGAGAAATATGGGCTATACCATCTTTCACGACATATATTGTGAAGAAAAGAAGTTTAATATAGATCACATAGCTATTGGCAAAGCCGGAATCGTCGTGGTTGAGACAAAAGCCAAATCAAAACCTAAAAAAGGCTTCAATTCTGGTTACCAATGATGAATTGCTGGTTGACAATGTCATAAAAAGCTTAAAACAACCAACTGAACTGACAGATGAAATGATAGAGGAGCTTCAAGACCTTTTCGAGTGGCATTTCAGGGCTGAAAACAAAAGACTAATCGAGTATTGAAATGCCTGACAAGAAAATCGCCGAAGACATGGAGATTTTTTCGTCGCGCAACAGATACTTTTTCAGGTGAATATTTACGCTTGCGCGGCTTCTTGAAAGATCAAAAAATTTTTCTTTTTGCAACTTGACTTTCCCTCATTCCGGGTGCATTTTCCCTCTTTAAAAAAAGGGAGGATTTATGAAAAAGAACAGTCGGAACGCATTCTTGACGGTTTTTGCCGTCGCAACGGTTTCTCTGCTGCTGACAACAGGCTGCCAAAACAACGGTGAACAACCCAAGCCGCAAGAGCCCAAACAGGAGCAAACCAAACTGGAACAACCAGCAACGGAGCATTCGAAATCTGACCAACCCAAAGCTGAACATCCGAGCCATTAGATTTAGGAGACAATTGCAAAACTCCGGATTCAGGAAGTAGCGCAAGCCTCTGGCTTGCAGGCATTGGTTTCAGGAAGTAGCGCAAGCCTCTGGCTTGCGTCCGAACAAGCAGGAGGCTTGTTCTACTTTGAGTTTTGAAATTGGCTCAAATAAGAATTTGGACGATTGACCCCGCAAGGGTTTTTGCATTGCGGCGTAGTATGGTGGGGAAAACGATACCGATTCCGAGTAAATATTCACTTGAAGTACCATCATAGTAGTATGCGACCTCCGGGCGCATAAAACGAAAACAGCTTATTGCGCCAGGGATGTCGCAAGCTACAGAAATCGCCCTTTGCGCCAAGTATGTCGCAAGCTATAAAAACGTTTTTTATGCCGGGAGTTTGGATTGAATTTGCGGCACGATGGCGTCGCCCGTTCGACTTGGTATGCTGCTGTTTGAAATACATGCAAGTCATTTTCTATTAAATATTTACAAATGGAAGGTTTTATGAAAAAGAACCGTCAGAATCTATCCTTGATGGTTTTTACCGTCGCAACGGTTTCTCTGCTGCTGACAACAGGCTGCGCCAACAAACCGCGCGAAGAAGAGCAAGGCAGATGCGACTTTGTTGCCACTACAGTAACGGCCGACATAAAGGCTGGGATCGAGAAGCACATTGAGGAGCAAACCCGCTCAGGCGGAGGATATTTCAATGTTCTCTTCGGCAACAGAGAACTCAAGCTCAAACTGGCTCGCGTTCACACCGAATACCTGGCGAACCTCGGCCCCCGCAGTCATTTCGCATGCGTGGATTTAGTGGGTGTCAATGGCGATGTGTACGACGTGGATTTCTTTCTTTCAGGTGATCCTAACGCGATGATCGTCACCGAAACGATAGTTCACAAACTCAATGGCCAACCTTACTACGTATGGGATCAGGATTCCGCAGGCAGTTGGACACGCGTTCCCACGGAAAAAGCGTCGCAACGCCAGCTTGATGTAGTTACCGGACGGGATGAATTTGAGTTTTTATACCGCGCCGCACTGCCTGAGTTAAGCGGTACCGCCCGTATGTGGCTTCCTCTGCCGGACACGGACTCGTTTCAGACAGTCGAGGTGAAATCCATCAATGCTCCCGGCAGGCGAAGCGTGCTGGAAGAGCGTGAACACGGAAACAGGATTCTTTTCCTTGAACTTAGCCCGGAAGACAGCAAAAAAATAGTCGAGATTCGTTATCAGGTGCAACGCCTTGAAAAAACCGGGTACGAGGCGAAATCGTCCGTTCCTGAAAAATACCTTCTTCCCGAACGTCTTGTGCCGTCCCATGAAGATTTTCGCAGCATTGCGGAAAAGGCCGTTGAGGGCAAAAAGGACGATATGGCGCGAGCGCGGGCGCTCTACGACCACGTCATTGAGCGTATGCGCTATATGAAGTACGGCTCCGGCTGGGGAAAAGGCGACGCCGTTTACGCATGTTCCGCGCGCACCGGCAACTGTTCCGACTTCCATTCCTACTTCATCGCCCTGGCAAGGGCAGTCGGCATCCCTGCGCGGTTCGCCATCGGCGCGGCAATCCCCTCAGGGAGGAATGAGGGGGGAATAGACGGGTATCACTGTTGGGCGGAGTTCTACGCCGACGGCAAGTGGTGGCCGCTTGACATCACCGAAGGAGATAAATATGTGAGCCAGACGGACTACTATTTCGGACACCATCCGGCCAACCGGTTTGAGCTCAGCCGCGGCCGGGACCTCGTAGTTGAGCCGGGGCCGGCTTCAGGCCCGATAAATTTTCTCGCCTATCCCGTGCTGGAAATAGGCGGCAAGCCCGCAAATGTGAAAACCGAGTTTTTCTTCAACAGAATCCGCTGAAAATCAGCCGACGCCATCTCTATACAAACAACGAGCTGGAGAAGAAGCGCTGGAACGCGGAAGTTGTTCGTCGAAGGAAGTCCTGCGAATTTCGCAAAAATCTTTTTTCAGCAGACTCTGTTTCAAGGGGTTTTTGAAAAAACTTTTGGTCTTTTTGAGGAGGGCGCTTGCAAGTTTATTTGGGGAGCTTAGATTGACGCATAGTCTGGTGAACATTTACCATTGGTGTCTCAGATGGAGCACGAACTTCATTCACGTTCGGAGCATTTTTGCGAGCCGGCCGCCGGCAAAGGGAATAACGATGACATTCTAATCCGTCACGCCAATGAAAAGCGCTTCACATCCACAGACTTCATTTCCCTGTCACTCATATTATTCATTCTTATCAGTCTTATTGCGAACCACGCAAAACTTTCTCCTCCGCTGGATATCGACCACCATTATCATATGGCTGTTGCGCGACAGATACTCGAAAAAGGAAATATTCCGTACTGGGACGATTGGGAATATGCTCC
>JAGVIF010000231.1 GCA_020056205.1 Lentisphaeria bacterium
GCAAGACCGCCGCGGGTATTGCCCCTGCCAGAAATACTTGCGAGCCCTCCGATGGCATCTGCAACGGCGCGGTTTATGACTTTTGCAACTGGCTCTATTATAAATGCTTTTGTGGATAAGCATAGAGCAACTTGTCTTTGGTTTATGAAGAAGGATTTTTATCCTGTTTCCAAGACGGAAAAATTGATTATGCGGAGAGAGCTACATCGCCGGAGGCATTCCCCTCTCTCTTTACAGCCGGTCAAAACGGATTTCGGAAGACATTGACATTTTTCACGATACTGACACGAGGCTTTCGCCGAATCAAAGGCAAAAGACATTGCTCTACTGGAGGCATAAGGACGGCGGTCTTTTCCAGTTCACGACGATTGCGGAACTTCGCGCGAAACTGGATTCCCGTCTGCTTGTGTTCCATGAAGGACACGTAGGCGGCGTTCTGCCGGAAGTGAGGCAAGGATGCCTGTTCTACTCTTGATAACAAAAGGACTTTTAAAAAGGAAGAAGAGTTATTATCAATGCCGCGGTTCTGGGCGCAAGCGCGAAAATTAAGTCTCGAATGGTTTAAAAATGGAGAACGACGATGAGGAAAATGATGATGATCAGCAAGGTAAAGGCGATAGCGGCGGCAGTGGTGGCAGGCATTCTGATAGCCGGTGCAAGTATTGGCGCGGTCATAGCAGGGGCTCAGCCGGGCGGGGCGCCGAAAACTCCTGCGGTCTCTGAATCCTTCCTGGAAGTAACACCGGACGGAAATGGATTTTTCATTTTCAGGGACGGAGATATGTACCTGAAAATCGACAGCAAGGCATGGGGTCCTGGCTGGCAATATTTCTATTTCGGCATAGAAGGCAAAGCTTCACAGGATGGCGAAGGCAAACGAATCTGGAGGGGAAAGGGAAAGGTCGCGGGAACCGATGCCAGCGTCGAATACACACAGACGACGTATTCGCCCGATGAAAAAACCGTGGTAATTGAAAGTGAAGTAACTGCTGACAAAGATGTCAAGCTTACCGCTATTGTTCTGGCCATCACAACCAGCGCCTCCTTCAGTCAGGGAAAGGCTGCCGTTGTTAAAGCCTCGGACGAAGCCGTTGACATACCGGTATCCTTCCATAGAGGCGCCCTGACGGACACCATTTGCAAGCAAGTGTCGGTTGCGGACAACGATGGCAAGCAGGTTGTCATGAAGTTTTCAGAAAACACATCATGTGCTACTGACAATGAGCTAAGAATCAGTCTTGTGCTCCCGGAGATGAAAGGCGGGACTCCGTCAAAGACCAAGATAACCATCAGTTTTCAGGACAAAATGAAATTATATATCAAGGAGGAGGATTCATATGTGAAGAACTCGGATGCAACCTGGTTTCCCTACCCTGTGGGCGAGAAAGGCACACCGGTGGATTTGAGTTTTCTGAACAAGGATGAAAAAGGCGAGTACGTCCCCGCCGGCGCTCATGGTTTTCTAAAGGTGAAAGGTGAGGAACTTGTTTTTGAAGATGGTACACCGGCGAGATTCTGGGGTATTAATTTGACGGCTAATGCAGTGTATGGTGATGAACCGAAACGCGCTGAACAGCTCGCCGAAAGACTGTCCCGCCTCGGCGTAAACATCGTCCGTTTTCACCATCTTGATTCCCAATGGGCCGGGATCATGCTCTACGACGACAAGAATCCGGATGGCACAACACAGAATATGAATCCCAAGGCCTTCGAGAAGCTGGACAAGCTGATTTTTGAACTCAAGAAACGCGGGATATACGTGAATCTTGACCCCTGGGTTGGACGGTATTTTAAAGAGAAAGATGGAGTCAGGGACTTCGACAAGCTACCCCCCCCGGGTAATTTCGGCCTGCATCCATATATTTATTTCAATCCCCGTATGCAGGAACTGATAAAAATGTACTGGAAGAATGTCTGGACTCATGTCAATCCACTAACGGGAAAGGCCTATAATCAAGAACCCGCGATTATCCTTACGGAAGTGATAAACGAAGGTCTGATCAGGGGAGGCGGAACCCGCATAACAATCCCGTCGTACAAAGACGAATTCAAGGAGCTTTACAAAAAGTGGGCCGTTGAGAACAACGCCGACCCGGCCCTTGCGGAGGCTGCCGCCACTCAGAATTACGGTGACGTAGTCCTCCGTTTCAACATGGATGTGGCGAAAAAATTCTACACCGACATGATGAAGTCGCTTCGCGACGACAGCGGCGTGAAAATCCCGATAATATCAACCAACTGGTACATGTTTACCTGGGAACTCGTGCCGCAGATTGTCGGCGACATTATGGATACTCATGACTACTACGGCGGCGACGCAGTTGGCTCAACCATAGACTTTTGCCGTTTATGGACAAAGCACTCGCCATACAAAAACGGGGGTCCGTGGGCAAAGATGGCAGGCGCCGCAATCGCAGGCAAGCCGCTTAGCATAAGCGAATGCGGACAGACGCCGCCACAGGTCTACCGTGCCGCATATTTCCCCGCCTTTGCGGCAGTCGCGTGCTTCCAGGGGTGGGATGTCATAACCGGATATGCCTACAGCCAGTGTCAGAATCCCACCAACAGCTTTGCCGCGTTTGCCTATGGCGCCTTCGAATGGGAAAGTGATCCGGCGATAGTTGCGGGGATTGCCGCGGGATCGTTGATTTACAGGCGGGCGGATGTAAGTCCGGCAAAGCAGACTGTCGTCATGCAAATGCCGGAAAAGGAATGGTACTTGTTGAGATATGCGGATGCTTTCAAACTACAGCACTGCTATCTGCCGGAGTTCAACGCAGCCATCGAGGAACACAAAACCGTAGTGGTGTTCGGCAATGAAGTTCCCAAAACCATCGAGCCATTGAAAGTCATTCAGGTTGAAAGCGGCGCAAAATATGTTCACCCGAATACGGAGCTTTCATCTGATACCGGCCAGTTGTGGCGCGACTGGAAGAAAGGCGTGGGAAAAATAGACACCCCAAGAACGCAGGCAGCTTATGGCATGCTCGGCGAAAATGGGGGAAAAATCCAGACAACGGACTGCGTCTTCAACATAAAAACGCCTTATGCCGCCGTCCTGCTCAGCAGCTTGAAAAATGACCCGCTGAACAGCGCCGACCGCCTGCTGCTGACCGCAGTAGCAAGGGCAGAAAGCACAAACATGATCTACAAGGCACACTACATCGGCGTTATTAGTGAAGGCAAGGCTCCGATGATAGCCGAGCCGGTAACAGGCGAGGTCTCGTTCAAGACCAACCAGAAAGCATTGAAGGCCTGCCCCATAAAAGTTGACGGCGCTAAGGGCGATGGGATCGAAATTAGGATAGACAACGGCACGGCCACATTCGAACTTAAGTCCGATTATAAGACACTGTTCTACGAAATATCAGCCGGAAGTTAGGGCGGCGCCGGGTAAATATTCACCGAACCCCGCCTGCCTGTACGTTGCACGCAGACAGGTCCCTTCGGCAAATGTTGACGCATTACGGATGACTTGATGTCTGGCCGTCATCTTGCCTATTGTTTTGAAGAGTAGCATAAGCCTCCGGCTTGTGATATGACAAGGGATTTTACGATGTATAAATTTTTGTTCATATTATCCGTATTCCTTATGCTTGATGGAATTTTACTTGTTGCATTAACGTTCAAAAGTAATCTTTATCTGGCCACACAGACGATTAGCCTTGACTGTAATGCGGTCCAATTAAGAAACGGACAAAATGATGAAGATGTGGATAAGTTCAGAACTTATTTGAGAGATTCCATAACTCAAGGAAGGAAAGGCATAGACAATATCGGGATAATTGGTGCTGATTTATTCTGGATTGGAGTTTTGTCTTCTATTTCAACGGGCGTTATATATCTAAAAAAAAACGAAAAATTGAATCATAACAAGGCGACTTCAGGTAATCCGGCTCCGCGCCGGATGCCAGAGCGTGTCGTTCGAAATACACCGGCTTGCCAATAGCGCCTATGGGAATATATTAATCCCTTAAAATTGATATGGGAAGCTAAGACATGATTTATTCCTTTGAATGGGATGCCGATAAATCAAAAATTAATTTACTAAAGAGCCAGTTGCAAAAATCATAAACCGCGCCGTTGCAGATGCCATCGGAGGGCTCGCAAGTATTTCTGGCAGGGGCAATACCCGCGGCGGTCTTGCCCCTGTCGGAAATGCGAAGC
>JAGVIF010000011.1 GCA_020056205.1 Lentisphaeria bacterium
GCGTCCTACCCCGAGCGCTTACGCCTCGGGGTTTTATCAAAATGAAACTAAATTGATAAAATCGGTGTTCATCGGTGGTGAAGTTTCAAAGGAGAATTTATAAAACTTTTCTACTTTCTACTTTTCACTTTTTATATCAATTTAAAACCTGGCAGGTCTTGAACGTCCACAAGACCAGCCACCTTCCCATCTAAATCAAGCGCTACTATATCATCAATATGCTTGGTTTCAATTATCTTTAATATTTTTACCGCAAGATCATCGCTTCTTACGGATGCTGGATTCTTCGTCATAAGCTCAGAAATGGGTCTTTCAAGGATGCCCATGTCATTCTCAACGTGCCGCCTGAAGTCTCCATCGGTGAATATTCCAAGCAGGCGCATTGAATCGTCAACTATTATGGCCGAACCGGATCTCGCCTTCGTCATTTTTATTAAAGTGTCTCTGACGGAATTATCCGGCTGGATGAGAACAAGCCTTTCGCCCGTTCTCATTACATCAGACACTCTCATCGTAACCGCTCTGCCTATTGCCCCGCCCGGATGCAGGCGTCCATAATCTTCTTTCGAGAATTTCCTGAGCTTCAAGAGAACCATAGCGAAAGCATCGCCGACAGCAAGCATGGCCGTTGTCGTAGTTGTGGGCGCGAGGTTGAAAGGACAAGCCTCTCTTGGCACCGATACATTTACTATGATGTCGCTGTATTTGGCGAGCGAGCTTTGGGGGGAACCGGTTATCGTCGCCACCGGTATGTCGAACCGCTTAACAGCCGGAAGCATTTTTATTAATTCATCCGACTCCCCGCTGTAGCTCAAAACAAGCAACATGTCGGTTTTTTGAATCACCCCAAGATCCCCATGCATCGCCTCGACCGGATGCATGAACATCGAGGGGGCGCCCGTGCTCGCAAGAGTGGCGGATATTTTTTTTGCGATGTGTCCGCTCTTGCCGATGCCGGTTATTACTATTTTCCCGCCTGCGTCTATAGTGGAACATGCCTGTTCCACAAGCCCGACAAATGTGTCGCCAAGCCGTTCTTTAACGAACGAAAGCCCCTCTATTTCTATTTCAAAAACTTCTCTTGCCGTTAAAAGGATTTTCTCAGAATTCATTTCTTTGATTTGATAGGATTTATATGAAAGACCATAAGCTAAGGGCTATATCGTGGTTTTCCAATCGAAATATTAAAAATCCCATCACTTTTCATTTGATAACGTGTTTTTTTGTCAGCCGCTTTCAAAATCGGATTTCCGGATTAAGTTTCAGGCATGATGATCAGAGCCAATTGCAAAACTCAAAACCGATGTCGGCCTGTCTGCGCCTGCTTGCGCCTGCTTGCGCGCTACGCGCAGGCAAGCGCTACGCGCAGGCAAGTGCCGCGCACAGGCAGATGAAGGAGATTATGAAATTCAGACAAGCCGCATTTATTTTGATTCTTCTTGTATCCTGCGAAACGTTGCCGCCGGGAGATGCCCCTCAGGGACCCGTCGTTGAACCAATGCATATTCCTATAAACGCGAAATTTAAAAAAAATGAAAAAGACGCCCTGAATTTCATGATGACTTCAGTAGTGTCGAAATGCCTTCCCGTAACCACCGCGTCTTCAAAGCCCCCGAAAGTGATTAACGAATTCTCAGTGTGCGAAAACGGAAAAGTCAATTATCTGCCGATGGAACTGTGGCAGAACCTGATCAAAATAAATTTAATAGCTCCGGTCACGGAAAAAAATGACGCCGAATACATTCTGCTGAGCGAATTGTCACAAACAAACGCAGATGAAAAGGAACCAAAATTCCTGTGGAAAATGAAAATGACAGACATAAAAGGCTATATAGTTTTCTGGGACGAAGAATTTGAATTCTCCATCGCCGACTGACACATGAGCCAAATGCAAAACTCAAAACCCGGTCTTGGCCTTGCCGAGCGAAGCGATACCGACCCCGACCCCGAAAAAGGCAACAGCTTCAAAGGAGGTTTCACTCAATCATCATTCCGTCCGCGCCGACGATCATCCCTTCCGGCAAAAGTTTTTTGTTGTTTGCCAGCCATGCGTCTAATTCGTGTCCGATGTGAGTTAATACGAGCTGTTTAAAATTGGATTCAGCATATATTTGCAAGACATCATTGATGGTGTTATGATTCTGGTTTTTTTTTTCGCGCGGGGGATAGGAGCAGTCAAACACGATGAGATCGCATGGCCGTTTCATCAGATAGCTTCGTGTTTCCGGCGGCAGTCCGATGGTGTCGGTCAGATAACAAATTCGTTTCCCGTCGGAATCAAAACAGTATCCGAAGGTGGGTTTGGAATGGATCAGAGGAAGGGGGGTTATGGAGAGGCCGTTGACAAAAACCGGCTCATACGGTCTTAGTTGTTTGAATTTAAGGGTTCCCGGGTTTTTGTAAAGGTCGGCGCAACCTTCATTATCGGGAGGACAGAGAATTTCAAGAGGGGGCGCGCATCCCCAGCGGAGGAGAAAGAGTCCCAGCACATGATCGGGGTGGAAGTGTGTGATGGCAATGCGCGTCAGCGTCCCCGGAGGGAAACGGACGGTGAGGTCAGTGAGGCCGGTGTCAATGAGTATGCGTTCGCATTGAGTTTCCAAGAGAGCGGAGCTTGGGAGTCGGCGGATATTGGAGGTTCGCGCCTTCCCGCAGGCAACGCATTCGCATCCATAGACGGGCACACCGGAGGCGTCTCCGGTTCCCAGCAAAGTCATGCGCATGTTTTTCTCCGCGATTTTTTAAGAATTGCCCTGATGAATTGTTCTCCCGCATCCGCGAGGGAATCGTTATTCTTAATCTCGATGCAGTCACCCGGCAGTTGGCCGATGAATTGCAGGTGCCTGTCAATTCTCGCATCCACTTCGGCGTGATTCTCTCTGCCTCTGGCGAGCAATCTGGCGCGAAGCGCGTCTGACGACACTACAATATGGACAGGCAAAAGTCCGGAATATTTTTGCCGTGCGTTGTTCAAGTATTCACGCGAGCCATTGACAACAACATTCATCCCCTTTGAGAGCCAATAGTCTATTTCAATTCCGATTCCGTATGAATGACAATGGCTTTGCCAATGCATGGAAAAGAGTCCTATCGTTCGGCGGGCTTCAAATTCTTCATGGGACAAGGCGATATGATTTTCGCCGCAGATATTTGCCGGACGGGTAATATAACGGTGGGCGAACGCCACGTTTGGATTGTTTGACAGGCGTTTTCTGGCATAGCACATGAGGCTGTCTTTGCCGCTGCCGGAGCCTCCTATGACGTAAAAAAGGCGGGATTTCATTGTGAGATTCCTCCGAGATGCCGGAGTTTCCGCGAAAATACAACTATGCCCCGGCACC
>JAGVIF010000066.1 GCA_020056205.1 Lentisphaeria bacterium
GCAAGACCGCCGCGGGTATTGCCCCTGCCAGAAATACTTGCGAGCCCTCCGATGGCATCTGCAACGGCGCGGTTTATGACTTTTGCAACTGGCTCAACTGTTAAAGCAATGACAAGCAAAAATACATTTATTGCTAATTCGTTTTTTTTCATTTTAATTCACAATATAAATTAGGTCTCATTGTTGTTTGCATCTTCAGGACATGGAAAATCTATAATGAAGAAGAAATTATATGGTTCGACAATTTCAACAAAAATCGGTTTCCTTGGAAATCTCAGCATTAATTTGTCTAATGCTTAAATCTCTTGTTCTCATGATTTTTAGTATCTTTAATTTTTGCTCTCTCCCTTGATTATTTGGGACACGGAACAAATCTGATTCAGAGAATTATATTCAAAACTCTGCGCCTTTGCGTCTTGTAAGATAAAAGCATCAAACATATATATATTTCTCATCCTATGGATTCTATCGTTTCTTTTTGCATTCTTTTTCTTTGATAAGATAATGGGAGGTGTCAAGAAATGAAAGACGAAAAACTCGAAGGCGGTAAGAGAAATGCGGAAATCATCGCCTGCCCGCTTGATTTTTTCTATAATAATTTTATACTCTATAATGCTGAAAATTTAAACATAGACGAGTCAGATTAAGGAATGCTTACAATGAATGACATTTTTAATTCGTCGAAGATAAATTCGGATTACAAAAGGGCGAAGGAAATTTACGCTTCAGTCGGAGTGAATGCGGACGAGGCGCTCGGCGTTTTGTCGAAAATCAAAATCTCTATGCACTGCTGGCAGGGAGACGATGTCGGCGGATTTGAAGTGAAAAAAAGCGGGCTTGACGGCGGACTCGTCGCGACAGGCAATCATCCGGGCAAAGCCCGCAACGCAGATGAATTGAGGCAAGACGCAGAAAAGGCGTTCAGCCTTCTCCCCGGCAAACACAAGTTCAACCTCCACGCGATTTACCTCGAAAGCAATGGAAAATTTGTTGACCGCGATGAAGTCGCGCCCGGACATTTCAAAAATTGGATTGACTGGGCAAGGAATCTTAAAATAGGACTCGACTTCAACGGGTCATTTTTCTCCCACCCTAAATCGTCCGATGGATTCACGCTGTCAAACAAAAATAAATCAATAAGAAATTTCTGGATAGAACACGGGAGAAGAGCGCGCGAAATCTCCGCGAATTTCGCAAAAGAACTTGGACAAAAATCAGTTTGCAACCTATGGATACCGGACGGGATGAAGGATTTCCCCGCCGACAGGTGGAGCCCGAGAAAAAGATTGGCCGAATCCCTTGATGAGATATTCAAAAAGGATATCGGGAAAAATGTCAAAGACGCTGTCGAGGGAAAACTTTTCGGAATAGGCAGTGAAGAATATGTCGTCGGAAGCAACGAATTCTATCTGGCTTACTCGATCTCAAGGAAAAAACTTGTCTGCATGGACATGGGGCATTATCATCCCACCGAGGGCATTTACGACAAAATTTCAGCCATCCTGCAGTTCGTCCCGGAAATCCTCGTCCACGTGAGCCGTCCTATAAGATGGGATTCCGACCACGTCGTGATTTTTAACGACGATCTTGCGAATCTCGCAAAAGAAATAACGCGGGGCAAGTCTCTTGATAAAATTTATTTTGCGACGGATTTCTTTGACGCAAGCATAAACCGAATAGGCGCGTGGGTAATAGGGGTCCGCTCGCTTCAGAAGGCGCTGCTGTCAGCCCTTCTCGATCCGGTAAAAATCATCAATGACTTTGAGAATTCGGGACGCGGCGCGGAAAAACTCGCCATTATGGAGGAAATGAAGACAATGCCGCTCGGCGCCGTCTGGAATTATTTCTGCGAAAGCAATTATGTCCCTGCGGGAACCTCGTGGATTGGCGAAATCAAAAAGCATGAGGAAAAAATTCTTTCACAAAGGAGCCAGTTGCAAAAGTCATAAACCGCGCCGTTGCAGATGCCATCGGAGGGCTCGCAAGTATTTCTGGCAGGGGCAATACCCGCGGCGGTCTTGC
>JAGVIF010000143.1 GCA_020056205.1 Lentisphaeria bacterium
ATTTTACCGTAGATATCTAATGGAACTATCAGATAACTGGTTGGACTAAAATCTTTGGGTTTATAGAAGCTTTTCCTCCCCTAGTATCCGGTCCATCTGACAAACATGCTTCCCGTTTCGGGGGTGCCAGAAAAACTTGAACCTTCAAGTGAGGATTCCATATAGTCCCAGATTTGGCATCTAATGTCCGGCTTCATGCGCTGGCAGAGATTTTTGCAGGACGGAAGAAACATGTTGAATATCATATATGCAAGAACACCGGCAATCAAACATGTTGTCAGTAACTTTCGCGCTATGGCGCAATCAATTTGAATAATGGCGTTCCGCAATGTCAGGATTGAAATAGAAACCAGCACAAAGAAAAGCGGCAGGACTGGAATTATGTGCCGGAATGAAGGATTGAAAACGCTTAACGCCACTACCTCCACGAGAATCATGATCGCCAGAAACACGACAGGCGGCAGAAACATGGATCTGCCATGCCGGAGCGAAAATAGGGATGCCGCAGCAATAAGACACGAAATCAGGGCAGGCCATAGCGCTGATGCGGGGCGCAGATCGCTAAGCTGGATGCCGGTCTTGAAAAAATCGCGCGGAACTGTAAGTGAATACAGGAACAGCGTGGAACATTCAAATATTTTATAGAAGGACGGCAAACCTGCCTTCATGTGTCTTCTCCATGCCCATTCCGGAACAGGGGTGCCGCTCCAGAATCCATGATATGCAAACGCAATCCATGCGAAAAAAATTGCGACGGATAAAAATCTGACCAGAATGCCGCTTAAATTCTTGCGTTCTCTCCGCGTAATTGCGCCATAAAGCGATGAGACATCCAATAGAAAAACCGGTATGAACATAATTGCGGCCTGATATTTGAAAGACATCGCCGCCATTGTGAAAAAGATGGACATGTATTTGATGTTTTCGGAGTTTTTTTTCCACGCTTCGACGGCCAGGAGGAATGACAAGGCGGAGAAAAACGCCAGATATGGCTCGGCCGACGCAAACCTGTCGTATTCCACCATGACCTAGCGCGATCGCCCACAAAAACGCGGCAAGCAGGCCGGCGCCTTTGGAATACACCGATTTGCCGAGCAAATAAATCAGCAGGATAGTCGCCAGCGAAACTGTTATAGAAATCAGTCTGATCGTGGGAATTACGTCGGTGGTGAGCTTGCCTTCCTCGTGAAACAGCGCGATGCAAACAACATTGATGTAGATGATTCCCGGAGGATAGCCTTTCATGCCAAGACTTTCTATGTCAGTTCCAATAGCGGGGCGCCGCGCCGCAAAATTGTAGTGGGGCTCGTCAGGATGCTGGATAAAAGGGTAGCCGGACTTGTAGCCCGGATAGCGCAGACCGGCCGCAACAAGCAGAATCAGCAATATGCAGATTTGAACGACGCAGCTTTTAGTAATTTTCATTTTTACCTACATTTTGCGATTTTCGCAAAAATCTTTTTTCAGCAGACTCTAAGTTATTCAAAAATTTTCCCGGGATTCATTATATTATTAGGGTCGAGAGCCTTTTTGACGGCTTTGAGCATGTTTATATATTCTTCTGAAACGACATTTTTCATGTATTTTTTTCTCTTGTGCCCGATGCCGTGTTCGCCGGAGATTTTTCCTCCAAGTTGTTTTACGAGAGTGTAAAGCTCGTTGAGGACTTGTGGAAGCGTGTCTTTCCAGCGGTCGTCCGTCCAATCCGGAGGAGCTATGATTCGCGAGTGAAGATTGCCGTCCCCCGCATGCCCGTAGGACGGTATTCTCAGTCCGTATTTTGTCGAGAGTTTTTTAAATTCCGACACGATTTGCGGGATGGAAGCCGGCGGGACGACTATGTCCTCTCCGCACTGTTTTTTTGAGAAGACACTGAAGGCTTCGGGGATATTTCGTCTGATCTTCCAGATTCTTTCAGATGTGGTCGGATTGTCGGCGACATAGACTTCAAACGCGCCTTCTTGCATGCAAAGTTCTCCGATTCTCTCGTAGTCGTTTTCGACAGGTTCCTTTTCCGCCCCGTCAACAGTGATTAGAAGCATAGCGCCCGCGTTCTGATAGGGGATATTTTCGTTGAGATAGCGGCAGGATTCATGGACGGCTTCTTTGTCCATATATTCGATAGAAGTCGGAGTTATTCCGGATTTAGTGATTATTTTGGGGACTGCGGCTATCGCATCTTCCGAACTTTTAAATAAACAGAGAAGGTCAACCTGATATCTTGGAAGGGGGATGAGTTTAAGTATGACCTTTGTGATGAAGCCGAGAGTTCCTTCGGATCCGACCATAAGCTGGACCATGTTGTAACCGGTTACGTCTTTGAGCAGTTTTCCTCCGAGTTCGACTATTTCTCCGGTTGGCGTAACTATTTCAAGTCCAAGAACATACCTTGACGTTACACCGTATTTTACGGCCTTGCCTCCTCCCGCGTTTTCGGCGACATTTCCTCCGATGTAACAGGTTTCCATGCTCATCGGATATCCGGCATAGAACAGATTGTGTTCGCGGATATGCTCATTGATGTCGTTTGCGATGACGCCGGCCTCCGCGACTATCATCATGTTTTCTTTGTCGAGTTCGATGATTTTATTCATCCGGTCGCAGGATATGACGATTCCGCCGTAGATTGGAACGGCGCCGCCGGACAGCCCGGAGCCGGCGCCGCGCGGCGTTATTGGTATCATTTTTTCGTTTGCGAGTTTTAGTATTTTTGAAATTTCTTCAACGTTTGCGGGGCGGACAACGGCCTCCGGCATGCTTGCCCACTCTTTTCCAGGTGTCTCATCGTGGGAGAAAGGTTCGAGCTTTTCGGGATCGTTGAATATGACATATTTTTCACCGGCTATTTTTTTCAACTCGGCGGCGATTTCACCGTTGACAGGGGAATATTTATAGAGAGGATTGTCTGATATTTTTGACATAATTGCCTCCGCTTATTTTTCGATTTGGTGATTTTAAGATTTGAAGATTTTTCATTCGATGTTGAATGTTCGATGTTCATAGTCTTTTCCATCTTACTTTTTCCCTTTTCCTTTCTAC
>JAGVIF010000515.1 GCA_020056205.1 Lentisphaeria bacterium
CTTATATATTTCATTGAACGCCCGGGGGAAGAAATGCCCCCTTATCTCGGAGACAGAATAGTGGTGGTTGTGGGCCAGAAATCGGTTTGAATTCATGAAAATACTTTTTGACGCTTCAAATCTTTTTTCATATAGGGGAGGGGGAGTTTATAATTATCTTATGAAACTTCTGCCTCTTCTGATTCAGAAGGTTGAACAGGAAGGAGATGAAATTTCTTTTCTGCGTCTATATTTTCGAAAAGGCGTGATTAAAAATCCTCCCTTTGTCGAAGGCAAAAAAATCAGCTCATTCCGATTCCCCATCAAGTTGCTTAATTACCTTTGGATAAAATATAAATTCCCCGACTTTTCGCGCTTTTACAAGAATGTTGACATTGTCCATTCTCCTCATTTCTCGCTTCCACTAATGTCAAAAGCGAAAAAGATTCTCACCGTGAACGACATAACATACCTCAAGCATCCGGAATATTTTTCACCTTCAGGTAAAAATCTTAATGATTATGGCTATAAATTCCTTCTCCCCGCAAATATCTGGCGGGCAGACAAAATCATCGCCATTTCTCAGCATACTAAAAAAGACATAGTCGAATATTTTGGAATTCCGGAAGATAAGGTTTCCGTGGTATATATT
Organism: Lentisphaeria bacterium; assembly: GCA_020056205.1. GTDB lineage: Bacteria > Verrucomicrobiota > Lentisphaeria > Victivallales > GWF2-50-93 > JAGVIF01. Next base: position 632 of record JAGVIF010000515.1, read on the forward strand.
GGTTGCGATAGTCCATGCATGCAGGAGGCCAGGGAATTATCCGGACATTTAAAGGAGTTTGGACTCGATAGGATTAAATATGTGTATTTCCCGGTAGGGACCTTCGAGCCCAGGAAGAATATGGCGAAAACCATTCTTGCGTTCAATAAAACCAATCCCAAGCCAGGCAGAATAAAGCTTGTTGTTTCAGGGGTCGGAGACAGGAGTTGGTTAACCAGCAAGGTCTCTACAGAGGACGTAATATTCGTCAAATGGAATTCAGACGACACAAAGAACGCGTTGTATCAAGGCTCTCTCTTTGTGATATATCCGTCTCTTTACGAAGGGTTTGGAATGCCTGTAGTTGAGGCTATGGGCAATGGCAGGGCTGTGTTGACTTCGAATAATACGTCTCTCATGGAAATTGCTGACGGTTATGCGTGTATTGTGGATTCCGAGAATGAGGGCAGTATATCTCAGGGGATGAAGAGGCTTTTTGAGGATACAGATTATCGCTTGGAGCTTGAAAGAAAGGCAAGAATCAGGGCCAGAGATTTCACCTGGGAAAAAATGGTCGAACAAACTTACGATATATATAACGGAATTTGATTATGACGGGTGAAATTTCAAATATAAAACCTGAATACGCCGAGAGCCTTCTTCGTCTTGTCGCTCCCTTTTTGTTTGCTGGCCAAAGTGAAAATCACCCGCTCTGGTTGCGCCGCGGATCGGAGTCAGGTGAACTTTTCTGGTTATGCCGGGATCAATTCCAGCTTTTCTTTTGTTTTGGAGGGTAGTCTTATTGGGGCAAAGAAATTTACTGGATAAAGATAGTCTTCTCCGGATTCATCAATGATCCTAATTTGATCATGCTTTTCAGCTTGCCTGTCAGAAATGGACTCGTAAACTTTTCGGACTTCAAGGGATGCTTCATATCCGTTATTCCTGATGCAAATAAGAAAATGTTTTTTCATGACAGATACCTCTTGATTTTTAATTCCTCTCTTCCGATTCCATGTCCTTCATACCAGTGAAGTTCAGCCTCAAATACTGCCCCGTCATCAAGCTGAATCCTTGCAATTCCTTTCATCTTTCTCCAGTTCGCACGCCCATATATCTTAATTAATCGATTCAGATTTCTTATTCCATGTCCGGATGCAATAGTTTCAACATTTCCAATCGGGCTTAATAACTTGATATCCACGTGAACCCTCTACTTTCGAAACCCAAAATAATTCAGACGAGTATAATTCAGTTTTCAAGAAATGCCAATATTCCTGTCAGCCATGTGACACAAGAGGAGTACCCCGATATTTGGCCCAGCGGCTAAGTTATGCCTGAATCCGTGACGGATTCAGGTTATACTATCGGAATTCATTCCGCCGTCCGTAAGAGTTTTCCATATAATTCTAGGGTTTTTTCGGCGCAGACTTTCCATGTGTATTTCGAGGAAAACAGCAGTCCGTCCTGTCTGAGCTTTTCATATTCGGAACTGTCCTCCAGTAATTCCTTTATTTTATCCGCGAGATTTTCAGGATTATCAGGGCGGCAATATTTTGCGATTCCCCCCGTTGATTCCCTTAGCGAAGGGATGTCCGAGACTATTGTCGGCGTACCACAACGCATCGCCTCAAGCGGTGGAGAAGCCCAAGCTTCATAGACTGACGGAAAGACAAACAGTTCCGCGAGGTTGTACAGATATGCCAAATCTATTGATCCCGGCTGAATGTAGCCGATAAACTTCACATTTTCCGAAATTCCCAAATCCCTTATTTGCTCATTATATTTTTTGCAATACTTTGTCTTGCCTCCTATCAGCGTCAGATTTATCTCACGATGGCATTGAGCGCCTAAATTGGCGTAAGCAGATATAATTTTATCTACGTTTTTATGGGGCTCCAACGCGCCGACAAACATAATAAATTTCTTATTGGGAAGGGAATATTTGTTCAAAAGAACGGACTTCAAATCGTTCGTGATTTCATATTCTTTGAATTCCGGACTTATGCCAAGGGGGATCACCGTGATTCTTTCCTCCGGAATACCCCATAATTCCATCAATTCTTTCTTATTAGTTTCGGAGACGGTGATAAAATGTGTAGAATTTTTGATTGTCCGATTTAAATATTTAAGAACAATAAGACGTTCTTTTGGATTCATAGATTCAGGGAAGAGTTTTCGATAGAATCCGTGAAGTGTCGTGAGAACGATCCTGCATTTGTTCGGGATATATGCGTGTCCTCCGGGAAAATGTATTAAATCTGATTTTCCTTTTGTCCAGAACGAAACTTTTGGGAGAGAGGCAAGCGCCCATGACGCTTTCAATAACTTCCCCGGCGCTGAAGAGAAAGTCGTGTGAAAGTTAGGATTTGAGATTCCGGGCGGGACAGAACTGATGTCAGGCTTATATCCTAAATAAATGATTGAAAATTTATTTTTATAATCAATTTCGGCAAGTTCCTTTATAAGATTCCACGTATAGCGCTGGATCGCCCTTGTATCATTGATTGCCGGAGTCCCATCAATCACAACATGCATGTTTTCACCAGATTGAGGATCATCATTTACCTGCTCTTAGTAACTTGGAATTTACTGATTTTCCGAATCCCTCCTTTGAACCTGCTGTCGGAGTTCACAGCTTTAGCGTGTCTCTTTTTTGGCAGTTTCTTATTGATAAAACTGCGAAAATCGCAGTAGAACGCTTACTTCTAAGGTGTTTGTAATCATAATCTTTAGCGAATCCGATTTTCCCTTTGATATCGAGAAGATTCAAGCGCAAATGGCTTTCAACAAATTCTTTCAAAGCGAGATTGACGATGTCTTTCTTGGTCCTGACAAGCGCGAAACGGAGCCTCGGCGCGCGATGCGATTGCGGCATTCAGGGCATCCTTGAGACCCGCCGTGAGCGCGTCCGCCGGGAAAGGCTTTGCTCCTTTGCGCAGTAATTCGGTGTTGCCTCTGGGAACACCCGCACCGGTTCTGACAAAGACAGGCCGGCCGCTCTCGCGCCGCAATTCCTCATCGGCGCCTGCCCAGGCGCCGCCCTCCTGATAGTCGGAACTGACCACAACCGCGAAATCGGCCAGCGCGTAGATATACTTGTTCCGGCCCATCGCGTTGCCGACGTTGAACCCCGCTTCCGGGTTATACGTGGATATCAACACCAGTTGGCCGCTTCGGATTCCCTCACGGTACTTTCCTGAAACGGCTGCGCGCAACAGACTATCGGCCATGACGCCGATGACAGACCCGCCCTCCTCAAATGCGCCGTGCATGGCGGTTTCGTCAACCCCGCGCGCCGCGCCGGAAATCAACTGCATGCCTGACTGAGCGGCGCTACACCCCACGGCTTGCGCGAACGCCTCCGCTTCCGCGTCAATATGCCTGGATCCCACAACCGCCAAGCCGCCCTTGGACAGCAAAGACCGGTCTCCCGCGCCGTACAGGATCGGCGGGGCGCAGCGCTTCAGGTGTTGTTTGAGCCTCTGCGGATAGGCTTCGTCACTCCGGCAGAGAAACCAGAGTCCCTTGTTGACCCATTTCTCAATCGCAATGGCCATGCTCGCCCCGCGCGCAAGCAATGCCTTCATCCGTGCCGGTTTGACTGGAGCAAACGCGTCGCTCAAGGCACCCTGGTTCTCTTCGCTCAGGATGTCCGCCGGCCACCATTTCTTGCTAAGCAACCAAGCCGCCAACTCGTCGTATTCCTTGATGTTCAGTGGTTGTGGGCCGGTGTCGTCACCCGCGCCGAACCGCCCGCATAGAAGAAGAATCGCCTTCGCGTTCTCCGTGATTTGCTCAGTTGTCATCTTACACACTCCTCAGTCTGTTCGCGGCGAATTGAGCGCCAAGGCCAGGGGCAGCGCCGCCGGACAACCTGCCTGCCGCAAAAGCGCCGTTGCCACTGTGAATGTCCACCGGGAATCTACCATGTCATCCACGAGCAGGACCGGCCCGACGGGCATGTCCGTCGAATCTACCTTAAAGACCCCGTCCAAATTCTTCGCCTGCTGGAAACTGTTCTGCATTCGTTTCTGCTGTTCATTCTGGCGAACCTTCTTCAAGCAAGGCACAAACGGAATGCCGATTCTCGCCGCCAATCGGCGGGCAAAATCGGGCACGAGGTCCGGGTGCGTCAGCGATGGAATGCTGGTCATCCATACAGGCGACGAAGCCGGTTGCCATGCCTCCAGCATTTGCAGGCAACCGTTAACAAGGTCATCTCTGAACTTGCCAACCTTGTCCTTGTCTTCTCGGACCATGTGTCCCCAGCCGGCATCGCCCCAGAGCGACAGCGCCCGCCCCTGTTCGGCCATAATGTCTGCGCCGATGGCCGACCCCTTGAACGGGTAGTGCTCGAAGATGTCCTTGGCTGGCCACTTTTTCCGGGGTTCAATCGGCTGATAACTCCGCTTCAGGAAAATGGCCGCGCGATTGGCAAGGTCGGTGTTGACCGTCGTCGGCATCAGGTCGCGCCGCAGACAATTCGCGCACTTGCCGCATTCGCGCACGGTCTTGTCGTCGAGCGCCCGGCCGAGAAAGACCATGAGACATTCCTTCGTCTTCATGTAGTCAATCATCTGCGTCTGCTCCGCTTGGCGGAGTTCACACAGGCCGCGAATCTTCTCGTGGTCCATCTGGTAGTTGACCGGCGTGGCGTGCCAGGCGCTTTTGATCTTCGCCACCGGCGACGGCGTTTCCACGGCCAAGAGTTTCAGGCACTTCTGAATGTCGCCATAAGACAGGTTCAACTGCTTCTGCATCATCGGGACCGACAGTCCGCCGTCGGCGGCATTCAACGCGCCGAGAATCTTGTCCACATGCGCCTGCGGCGGGAACGCGCTTCGGATGAAGAAATCCGTGATCTCCTTGTCCTCCTCGCCACCCATGAGAATCCCATAGGCGTAATCCATGGCCCGGCCGGCGCGGCCGACTTGTTGGTAGTAATGTACCACGGAACCCGGCCGCTGGAAGTGGACCACAAACCCCAGGTCCGGCTTGTCGAACCCCATGCCCAGGGCGACCGTGGCAACAAGGGCCTTTACATCGTTATTCAACAGGCGGTGCTCCAACTGCTCGCGTCTGTGCTTTTCGTTCTCCGCCCCCTGTTCCTCCGCCTCAGAATCAATCTTCGAGTGATACGCCTCAACGTTGTATTCGTTCGCCTTGAGCCATTCGGTGACCCGTTCCGAATCTCGGACGGTCAAGGTGTAGATGATCCCGCTTCCCGGCAGGTCTTTCAGATATTCCGCCAGCCAAGCCATGCGAGCGGGCGGATTCGGAAGCCAGATGTTTTGAAGGGCCAGTGTCTCGCGGATCAGCGGGCCGCGCACTACGTTCAGCGCTCCGAGTTGATGCGCCACATCCCGGACAACGCGGTCATTCGCTGTGGCCGTCGTCGCCAGTATGGGAATGTTCTTTGGAAGCACCTGGAGTACCCCCACGACGCGCTGGTAATCCAGCCGGAAATCGTGGCCCCAGTCCGAAATGCAGTGCACCTCGTCCACCACGAAAAGGCCGACCCGGTTCGCCACCTGTTGGAGCACCCGTTCTAGGAAGTCGTCGTTCGCCAGTCGTTCCGGCGAAATCAGCAGGATGTCCACCTTGTTCGCGAGCAACCGGCCTTCAATCGCCTGCCAGTCATCCGTGTTGCTGGAATTGATCGTCTCGGCCAGAATCCCGATCCGGTTCGCCGCCATGATCTGGTTGCGCATCAGCGACAACAGCGGCGAGACCAGCAATGTGAGGCCCTTGCCCTGGTCCCGCAAAAGGCGGGTTCCTAGGAAATACACCATGCTCTTACCCCAGCCGGTCTTCTGAACCACCAACTGCCGTTGACTCCGCAGAATCCCCTCGATGCATTCCCACTGTCCGGCACGGAAATCCGCCGCCGGATTGGCAAGCGCCTTCCGCAACATTTGTAGCGCGGCATCCTTCATGTCAGACTTCCACCCCTTCGCCGAAATACACCGGCATCTCTCCCCGAGTACCGTTAGTCTCGGGATCTTCGACTTGACTGCGCACCTACGCCGCACTGCTCAAACGCAAAATGTAGGTGA
>JAGVIF010000197.1 GCA_020056205.1 Lentisphaeria bacterium
AAACGAGTAGTATGCGACGTCCCGGCGCACGAAACAGGAATGGTTTAACAGTATGAGGTAATTTCAAAACTCCAATTCACGGTCACGGCGAGCGCGACCCTCCACGCCCGAAACGGGCGTCCAGATGGAAGATCGCGCTTGTAGCGACCGGAGTTTTGAAATTGGCTCAGTATAACAGTATTACGGTTTAACGGCAAGACTGTAAAACCGTGAAAGCGGACGGGATCGCTCTTTGCGCCAAGGATGTCGCAAGCGTATAAGTTCAGTAAACCCCGTCCTTTTACTGAATTCACACGGCAAAAGAGTATTACACAAGATTTCTTAAAGAGCCAAGTCTCTCATTTGTCGAACTTTGCAATTTTCTCTTCTATGTAGTTGCTCAAAATGTCTGTGTGTACCGACCAACTAAGGATAGACTTCCATTTCCCATTATCGAACATCATCGGGATTGCCACAATTTTATTGTTTTCATATAATATTTTTTTTACAAGGAAAAGGCCTGGATTCCCATCCTGATGCGAGGACCCTCCAGCAATTTCAACCTTATATATAACTTCGATAGAACGATCTAATCCGGAATTCCAACGCTTCCAGTTGTCCAACGGAGAATACTCGTTCCGTGAAAAATCACCGTAATATGATGCTTTTTTCCATTCGTAAGTTCTTGCTGAAAGAGACGAAAAATGCGCCTTTTCCGGTGTGGAATAATCCGCTTCCTCGAACTTTTTAAGCGGGATTCCGCCGATTTTAACAGGCGTTTTGTATTTATAAAATTTCAAGTGATATCTTGTTTTTCCTATTGTTTTGTCTTCTTCGTGTGCAAGTTTAATTTCGGATATTTTAAAATTCTGCCAGCGGTCGTAGTCATCGGGCAAGTCATCACCTATCCATTTGGAAGTATCAACGTAAATCCTCTCGATTTTGAATTCTTTGGCAAGCGACAAAAAGATATCAAGACTTTCCTTATCCAGACGATTTTTATCGAGCTTGCTAAAAGAGTCAATTATGCCTTTTTGCCCTTCTTTGGATTTTATTTTGTGCATATTCTTGAGCAAATATTGAATGGCTTTATAATCATCAGATTCCATTAGGAGGTGGGGGATGGATCCTACGTAGAGGAGCCATTGAGTTGTCATTTCAGGGGGGTTATCAAAGACATCATTTTCAATAAGAACCGGTAAAAAAATTATCGCATCAAAGGCAATGAACTTGTAAAAGAAAAACTCAATATGTTTATGAAGCCTCTTCGCCTTCATTATTTGACCTTTTTCGGAGAGCTTTAAAAACTCCGCAACTTGTTCATATGTCGGCTCCTGCCACTTTTCAGAATTCTTTTTGGAACCCCTTTCATGAAAATAAATGTCAAAAGAACTTTGCTCCTGTATTGTGGGTGTTTCCATGCGTTTAAACATTTCCTTTAGGTCTTCCAATTCCCAGCCCCCAGCTTTGTCGGAACCCTCTTCTATCGCTTCTATTCTCTGCTTAAGTTCGGCAATGTGTTTTTTTTCTCTCTCTTCTTCTTCTGGTGTTGTTCTCACTGGAATGTGTATTTCACAAGAAGAATTTTTTTCTTTGGTGAACACGTTGAAAATAAGTTCTTGCACGGTCAAATTCGCTGGAAATGTTTTCCCCCACTCAGTAAGAATAATTTCTTGTATCGCCTCCTTCGACTTCTGCAAAGAATTCCCATTTATCTGTAATTCCTTTTTTTTCCGTCCGAACAAGACATGTAATTTACTGCCCTTGTCAAGTATTATTTTTGATTTTAAGAGTTCTTCGAAAGTAGCGCCGATCCTTTTATCGGAGCAAATTATTGTCTTACGGTCTTTGTCATAATGGATTTTTATAAGCTCCCTGTTTTCCACCTGAAATTTCTCTATCGCTTTTTCAATATCTGAGTCTTCGGAAGAAAACCTTTTTGACTGCAAGTCAAGATTGGAGTGAACAACATTTACTCCCAACTGACTTGCGAGATACAATAAAGCGTTCTTCATATGACAGCTTGGGATTTGAATCTCATCGGCAAAACTTAAAAAGGGCAATAAACAGAATAAATAGCAAATACAAAAAACAGTCATACTTATTCTTTTAATTTTCATTTTTTCACTCCTATTTAATTAAAGCTCCCACACGAATATACTCGGTCTGTAATTTGAAACTAAGAAGTTCTTTCTTGTCTCCATCACTTCTTTCAACGTCAATGAAATAACTATCCATTAAATGTTCCACTGTATCTTTGCTGTGTTTTCCTTCTTGAACACTTGCAAGCCACATTATTCGCCATCTTATAGCAGACCTGAAATTTTCAACATAATTTTCATTGCCAAGATGATTAAAGGTGACCGCAAAACGAATTTCATCGTCAAACGAACAATCTTCTTCTTCATCCCAATCTTTAGTAATCTCATGTGGAATTAAAAACATAGACCAAGTTTTTCTCATAAATTTTTCTTTCACATACGGGAAAAAACCTCCTTTCTCACTTTTTGCAAGCTCCTTTCTATATTGGTCATAAAGATCATAAGTGAATATTGCCCAAAATGCTGGAATCCCGACATCGGGGGCACCTTTCGAGATCGTAGCGGATAAATACGTAAAATGATTCGGATTCTCTTCTTTAGCGGCTATTAGATTTTGCCCGGCCCTCTTGAAATATTCGCATCTTGTGATTTTGGCCTCTTTTTTGTCATCGGCGACGGAGTATTTGACGTTGATGAAGGATTGGCTGCCTTTCGATGTGATTTTTGTGGCGTTGAATTCTGTTTTGCCATCGTCGGACTGTTCCGGATTGAAGGCGCCGCCGCCTTTGCCCTTGAATGACCAGGAATATTCCCCTTCGTCGTCGGGTTCGCCTTTGGCGGTCAAATCAAATTTTCCCTCGACAAGCATTTTGTCGTAGCGCTTGGTTATCTTTAC
>JAGVIF010000446.1 GCA_020056205.1 Lentisphaeria bacterium
CCCTGAACGGCATACCTATCAAGCTAAAGCAAGGTTGAACTCATTTGAACACCCAATATCCAACACTCAATCTCCAACCGACGAAGGACAGAAATAAACCTGGACATTGGATATTCCGTGTTCGTTATTGGATATTCAGTTTAAATATCCTTAACCTGATAGCAATGCGCTGAACCTTGAACCCTTTCTTTACGGGCGGGTCCGCCTTAAGTTAACCGGCAGAGCTTTATTGCAAGGTTTTCGAGTTCCAATCGGGGAGAAACAGCGCCCGAAACAAGGGCCTTATTGACCTTCAGGATTTCAGAAAAGGCTGTTGCAAAACTCTCATCCGCGAAATTCGCGGACCTTTCAACGGACTTAAACGACTTGTATGGATGCGAGGAAAAAATGCTGTTTTCCTTAAGCTCCTCTTTTAAATCAGGGGGGACCGTTTCAAGTTTCGACTTGAACTGAAAAAATGAATCATTTGCATTGATCCCAAGTTTTCTCGCCGCCGTCTTCACCTGAATCATGTCCGAAAAAAGTCTTGTCATAGAATAGAGAACGGAGATTTCCGGATTTTTGGGCGTCAAAATTATTTCCAATGCCTTGAGCGCTGAACGAAAATTCTTTTGCGCCACGGCGTCAGTGAAAGCCCATGAGGCAAGCTCCGGGGTCATACTGCAAATATGAACACAATCATCCATCCCGACCTCTTTCCCCGGATGAACATATGCGGCGAGTTTCTCAAGCTCGTTTATTATTCTCGCATAATTCGCGCCGCATGCCTCAACCAGAAAATCGCGCGCATTCGCCGAAAGCCTGATGTCAAGGACGGAGCAGGTCTCCGATATGTGTTTTCCAAGAACATCGGAAAGATTCTTCATGTCTATAGATATTTTTTCAAACTCGTGGACTTCGCCGTTTCTGGCGCACGCCTTGTATATGGAAGAACGTTTGTCAATAGAGAATATGCTCATCACCATGGACACCGAATCCGGCAGGCCTGTTTTCACCGATTCAAGAAGGCGTTGCGCCAGGATATTGAAGTTTTTTTCACCTTCAGCCCCTTTTACGCCCTTTCCGCTGAAAATCTCAAAATCAAAATTTTTGAGCCATATGACTTTCTTGTCGGAGAGAAAAGGCGGGGTGGCTATCGCATCCATCGCCATTCCGAGCAGTTCAACCGGAGTTTTTTTCTCATCAGGGTCTCCGTGAATTATCTCAAGCGATGGATTTTCCTCCGGCGATTCGCCGCACAAAGACACTATTATCGAACGGGTCTTGTTCTTTACCGCAAATTCGTCGTCACCGGTGATTAAATAAATTTTCGCCTCTTTTTCACTCATGCATTTTAAATTGTTAATTTTGCGGTTAAACTATCAGCATATTGCATCAATTCAATATCGCGTGGTATTTAACTTATGATTTCAAAGAAGACGAAAAAGTTAGCCGAAATAATAAAATCTTACGGAAGGCTCGCGATCGCGTTTTCCGGCGGATACGACAGTTCCTTCCTTGCGAAATTCGCAATTATGACAATAGGCGCCGAGAATGTCATGTTGTTTCACGTTAGGAGCCCTTTTTCGCCTTCGCGCGAATCTTTGGCGTCTGCGAAATTCGCAAAAATAAATCGGGTTTCGCTCCATATCATACGCGCGAATCCCCTTGATGATGAAAAGATAAGCGCGAATCCGGGAAACAGATGTTATCTCTGCAAGAAGAAAATAATGAGACTCATAATCGAGGCGGCGCGCGGGCGCGGAATCCGCGATGTCGCCGACGGCAGTAATTTGGACGATCTCGCAGATTACCGCCCCGGCTCCAAAGCGTGCGAGGAACTAAAAATAAAACACCCGCTCACTGCCGCGAAATTGGAAAAAAAAGAGATGATAAAAATATCAGAGGCAATGAATTTCAATCTCTCTTTCTGTCCGTCATCGTCGTGCCTCGCCACGAGAATACCATGCGGAGTAAAAATTACTTCGGATGCATTAAAAATGTCCGACAAAGCCGAAAACATCCTGCGGGATATTGGGATTGCGTCGCCGAGAGTCAGGGTCCTATCCAAAACGGCCTGCATAGAGGTAAATCCTGAATTTATGAATGCCATAATCGGGAAAAAAGAATTTATAATCAGGGGCTTTAAGAGAGCCGGATTCGAAAGAATACACCTCGATATTGAAGGATATAGAAAAGGCTCTATGAACAACTGAGAATCCGGTAGAAACCACTTTTGCGATTTTCGCATTTTTTCAACGGGTTCTATATGCTTTTCTTTGATGCAATGTTATATTGCCCCCGTCGTTTTGCGATTGCGATAGCGGGATTGGAAAGCATGCCGCCTCGCGGGTTGGAAAACCCGCGCTCCTTTTTTCCAATCACATCGAGGCGATTAGTAAGTTCGATTAAAAATTTAGAGGTGATTGGCAATGTTCGACAAAAGAGGCTTTGTTGATTCAAGCCTGATAAAAATAAAAGACAGGCTTTCAGAGGCGAGTTCCCGGCAGCCTGCGGGCGATAAGGCTCTCGCTGATGAAGGGCATCCTCAGCCGCCAACCCCTCTATCTTCCGTCAAAACCGAGTTGTCGAAACAGGTTAAAATCGAAGAGACACAGGTAAAAACCAGGGAATTGTTTGCCGTCCTTGAGAAAAGAAAGAGCGAATTTCGACTCCTGAAAAGGGATATCTGCGAAAAACTCTGCGAAAAAATATCGTCATTCCCGGAAGATATAAAAATTTCCGAAAGACGCCTCAGTGAACTGAAAAACGCCATCGAAAAATTCGCCGGCATTCTTGACGAACTTAAAGGAATTGATGAGTCTTCGTGGGACGACAACACGGTTCAGTCGGAATTAGGGAAGGCATATAAAAAAGCCGAAAACGCGCGTCTTGAGTATATCAGAATTTGCGCGAGGCTTTCCGCTTTGCAAAGAGAAAGTTCGGCGGCGGAAATGAGTGAAAAAGATGATCCGTCTTTGATCCCGAAACTCGCGTCTCTCTCATTAAAGCAAGGATTCAAAATAGGACTTTTCATCGGTCTTCCGCTTGTTATCGCGATACTCCTGGCGGCGTTGATGATTTGCGCGGCTTATGTGGCGGCGCTGAATTGATGAAACGCAAAATTTACAGAAGCGAAGTGGATTACAAATACCACCCTAGCGCCAGGAAAAAACTTGGACACTATCTTAAAACCGGAAGTTTCAGGCAAATAGCCGGGACCTTTCTTCCAAACAGAAGAGTTCGAAGAAACAGGATCATTCTGGCCGCAATAGCCGTCATTCTCACCGTAATAGGCTTATATCATGTTTTTATATGAAATATGCGCGGTTGTTCTCTTCGGTTTCTCGCTTTTCGACGCTATCTTGCGCGGAAATAAAATATGTCTGCTTGTAATGGCCGGAGCGCTTGTTACCGTTTCGGTCGGGGAAACTTTCAATTACATTTATTCAACGACAATATATTATGATAATTTTTTCATGATTCCGTTCACGAAAATTCCGGTTTTCATAATACTGTCAGGGGGGGTTGCCGCCGTTTGGGCGTATCGTTTGTCGGTTAAGGCAAAAGAAGGTTTGAAAATAAAAAACGTTGATTTTATGTCGGCGTTTTTCCTCTCCCTTGTTTTCCCTCCGTTGTCAGAGATATTCGGAACCGGAGCCGGATTATGGCGCTGGGAGGGAGACATCCAAATGAATTTGTCTTTTTTTATTGGGATATGGAAATTTTATGCGCTATTCATTTTTCTTCCCGTATTTTTCGGGCTTCTTCTTGAGGGGAGGAAGGGGATATATGCTTGCAAAAAATAAGCTGTGGATTAGATTGTCCCTCCGTTTTTCACAATGCGCCCGTAGCTCAACTGGATAGAGCGTCTGGCTACGGACCAGAAGGTTAGGGGTTCAAATCCCTTCG
>JAGVIF010000163.1 GCA_020056205.1 Lentisphaeria bacterium
AAAGCGATACCAATTCCGATACCGACCCCGAAAAAAGCGGCAGTTTCAAAGGAGAAAGGGAAAATGAACATCGAACATTCAACATCGAATGAAGAAAAACTTTGCGCCTCTGCGCCTTTAACCTATAACCTATAACTAATAACCCTTCGGAAATCGGCAATCGGAAATAATTAGGTTTATTCGTATCCGGCGCTTTTAAGCAGGTCCATAGAGATCGTTTTTTTTTGGCGGGCCGCAAGCAGTTTGTTCACATATTTCCCGATGATGTCGGTTTCAATGTTTAAGAGGTATCCGGCCTCTCTCTCCCGCAATGCCGTCGTCTCGACCGTTGATGGAATAAGATTGACTGAAAATGTTCTCTCCGTTACTTGAGTAATCGTTAGTGAAACTCCGTCCACAGCCACACTCCCTTTTAGAACTATCAAGGACGAAACTTCCTCCGCGCAGGCGACAGTCAAGCTCCAGTCCCTGCCAAGTTTTTTCCAGTTAAGGACGGGGCACGCCGCGTCTATATGGCCGCTCACAAAATGTCCGCCAAAACGTCCATCCACCCTGAGCGCGCGTTCGAGATTCACCTTCGACTTCAAGGCGATGCGCCCAAGATTGCTCCTTTCAAACGTCTCCTTTAAAATATCAAATCCGATGAGAATTGAATCTCTCTTTTTCTCCGTTCTCGCAAGAGTAAGACAAACCCCGTTCACAGCGATGCTCTCGCCAATCGCAAAATCTTCAGTCCTCCAGCCCCCGACGCTGACAACAATCTCCCCTGCCCCGCCGCCGGAATCCAAAAATCTGTCTTCAACCAAACCCGTCTTTTCAACTATTCCTGTAAACATCATCCGCTCTCCTGGTAAATATTCACTAAGCCCTTTCCTTCGTCATTGGATATTCCGTGTCGGATATTGGATATTCGAATCCTTTTTTCCTTCCTTCGTCTTTGGATATTCCGTGGTCATTATTGGATATTCAAACCCTTAATCTGACGTGATACTCTCGCTCCCCGTCTACTTTTTCCGCCTTGGCGGGGCGTGAACGCATCTTCCGTGAACATCATGAGCCGCCTCCATAACTGCCTCAGCCAAAGTAGGATGCGCGTGAATAGCTTTGCCGAGAGACTCAGCGGTGATTTCAAGGTTCATCGCCGTCGCCGCTTCAGCTATCAGGTCAGTCGCATGGGGCCCTATGATGTGGACGCCAAGCGCCTGGTCTGTTTCCGCGTCCGCTATCACCTTGCAAAAACCGGATGTCTCGTTAATCGCGAGCGCCTTGCCGAGAGCGGCAAACGGAAATTTCCCAACCTTATATTTGATTTTGCGATTTTCGCAGTCCTGTTCGCTAAGGCCTACCGCTCCTATTTCAGGGCTTGTAAAAATGCAATTCGGAACCAAATCGTCGCGAAATTCGCAATTTTTGCCGCAGGCGTTTTCCGCCGCGCAGGTCCCCATCGCGCTGGCCAGATGCGCGAGCTGAATCCTGCCGGTAACATCGCCTATCGCGTAGACCCCCGGAGCGTTGGTCCTGCATTTCGAATCAACCCGCACAAAACCCTTTTCATCAACGCGAACCCCGGCTTTTTCAAGATTCAACCCGGAAACAACCGGCTTCCTCCCCACTGCCACAAGCATATATTCCGCAGAAAATTCGTCATCCCCCGTCTGACATACAACCTTGTTGTTTTTAAGCGATACTTTTTCAACCTTGGTCCCTGTTATTACTTTAATCCCGCCTTTCGCCATCTCCTTCGTCAAATAATTTGAAAGCTCCAGGTCAACCGCCGGAAGAATCTGCGGAAGCATCTCAATGACAGTAACTTCCGTGCCAAGAGCAGAAAACATGCAGGCGAATTCACAGCCTATCACGCCCCCGCCAAGCGCCAAAAGACTTTTCGGAATTGATTCAATATCAAGAAGTTCCGTGGAAGTCAAAATCCTTTTATCCTTCGGGATGAATGACGGCGCCGCCGGCTCGGAACCGCTTGCGACAATAATTTTCTCAGCCGAAACGACAATTTCTTTGCCGTTTTTCTGCGCGACCACAATTTTTTTCCTATCCGCGAATTTCGCAACTCCTTCGATGAAATCAATCTTTCCCGCTTTCAACAGAGAAAGAATTCCCAGTCGGAGTTTTCCAACCACTTCATTTTTGCGCGAGAGCATTGACTTCCAATCCGCCCTCGCTTCGCCTTCAACAACAACGCCAAATTCGGAGGCATTTCTGATAATTTTAAGCGCTTCCGCTGAAGCGATAAAAGTCTTGGTCGGAATACAACCGCAGTTAAGACATGTTCCGCCCGGAAAATCTTTTTCCACAATTGCGACTTTCGCGCCGAGTTGTCCCGCCCGGATAGCGGCGACGTATCCGCCGGGCCCGGCGCCTATGACACATATATCATAATCACTTTTCATCCCTAAACTCCTCCTTATTTACTTACACTTCATCGGCTTAATTGAATATCGCCTGTTTTTTTTTCAAATTCCGCGAATTTCGCAGTGTCTTAAAAAAACAAGCGATGTTGAAATTTTATCACCCTGAATGCCGAGCATTCTTGAGAGCGACCTTTTATACATCTCCATTTGCGGACGGTATTTTTCGACGGCTGAATCAATATTTCCGGCATCGGTCTTGAAATCAAGAATTCGGGCTGAATCAATTGTTCCGTCTTCTTTTTTCACAACGACAACTCTATCAAATGTTCCGGATATGTAATCTCCGCCGTCAAAAAGTTGGAAACTTTTTTCCCTCCACAATTCAACCGGCGCGGAGTCGGGTTTTTTTAGAATATTTTTGATCCTGTCCCCGGCGATTGAATTCAAAAACAGTTCTTCCGCCTCTTTTGCGATTTTCGCAGAACATGGAAAATTTTGCCTCCATTCCTCAAAAACGGATTGCGGATCGCAATCGCAGGCCCACTCGACAAGACTGTAAATTTCATGAACGGCTGTTCCTATCTCGGCGGCGAACCTTGATGATTTGTCAAAAAAACTTTCGATTGTCAGGTCTTTTGCCTCCGATCCTGAAGGCGTCATTTTTTCTTTCCGGACAGGAAATTCAAGTTGAACCTGATTGATTGTTTCCGGCGCGAGAGGCTTTGAAAATTCTCCGATTTTCTCAAACCAAAATTTATCTCCCTTCGAATAACGCAAAGAACAGTTTCCCGCCTTTTCGCCTGTTGAAGGGTCAAGAGGCAATGTCCTGAAAATAATATCGGCATGACGGATTGTCCCTTTGCCCGACGAGGGCGAAGCAAACAGATACAACGCCCTTTTGGCTCTCGTCATCGCCACGTAAAGCACACAAAGCGCTTCGTAGACCTGTTCTTCAATTTCCTCGTCTATAAATTCTTTAAGCCCGCCGACAAATCCGCAAATATTCCTCTTCGGCATTTTCAAACACCAAAGAGCCGTTTTGTCTTGTGTTTTCCTCATGCTCACAAAATCCCTGTCGTAAGCCATAATCCCGTTCTTCTGCTCCAGTTCGGGCAGAAAAACAATGTCAAAATCGAGTCCTTTCGCCTTGTGTATAGTCATTATTTGAATGCAATCGGGATCGGAACTGCTGTCAATTTCACTCTCTTCGAGAGTCCTGCATAAGAGGTCGAAATCCCTCCTCCCCGTGTTGTCGAATTCCCCGGCAATTTCAATCATTTTTTCCAGTCTCGCGATATGAAAGGAGTCGTTTGCGGGCAAAATTTTTTCATCAAGAAGGACTTTCATCCAGTATCTGAAAAATCCTGAAAATCCTGATTCAATAATGATATTTCTCATTGCGCAAAGCGGAGACGATTTGTTTTTCAGAAAACCGCCAAAAGGAGTTGTCATCAAATGCCCGCGGCAAAATCTATCCTTCGGATGGGCAATCAATTTAAGAAATGAAATCAGCGCCGACACAAGCATATTGTTGCACAGGGATGTTTTTCCTTCAAGACTTATTTTTATTCCCGGAAGAAGCCTCTTAAGCTCCTCCGAAAATTGCGTCGCGAAGACATTTCCTCTCGTGAGGATTCCAACCGACAAGTTTTTTTCAAACGGCCTGATTTCTTTGATTATTTCGGCAACGGCGCCTGCCTTTGCCGACACGGGAAGCTCTTCGTCCTCTGTAGAATTCAGCGGCTCAAAAAGCGCGGCATAACCGCCATAATCCCTCGCTGTTGAATGCTCCTGCCATCGGAAACGGCTGATTGCGGGAGAGAGCTCGCTTACGGCGCCCTCATTCAGGGAGTTAAAAACCGTGTTCACTGTTTCAATAATCGGAGGCGCCGATCTGAACGATTTTTCAAGATGGCGGGTCTCTATCAACCCCTCATATCGGTTTTGTATCTCCAAAAATAAAGATGGATCGCCCTTTCTCCACTGATAAATTGACTGCTTGATGTCTCCCACGTAGAAAAAAGATTTTTCCCCGCCCGCGCCCTGCATAACCTCATCTATGAGATTTTCAATGACTTTCCATTGGGGACGGCTTGTGTCCTGAAACTCATCAATCAACCAGTGGTCATAACGGCAGTCAAGCCTGTAATCAATATTGAGCTTCGCGTCCGAAAAATTTCCGCCGGATGACAAATCCATGCTTGAAAATGATAATGTATTGAGTATGTCCGCAAAAGACATCCGTCCTACGGCTTTAACATAGTCATCGTATCTGTCCTTATATCTTTTTAAGACCCGGTAAATCCCCCGCGTGGATTCCATCGCGTTGATTATATGGCAGGCGACTATATGCCGGGATATTTTTTTTAATGATGATGTAGCTTGAGGCTCAAAGGCATATACCTTTTTCTTGAACGTTATTTCGAGCGGCTGATCTTTTGAAAGGGTCAACGATTTCCCGATGATTTCTTCAGGGATTTTATTTTTTATTTCAGACGGATTTTCAACAGAACAGGTTGTCGCGCCGTCGAGAAATTCATTGAACTGTTTTTCAATTTCCGGCGCAATAGCGGAAAAGTCCGCTTCGCCGGTTAAAGTTTTAAGTTCGTCATGCGAAAGGACTTGTGAATAGAAATTTTTTTCGCCGAAAATTTTCTTCTGCCCGCCCCATAACTCCTCTTCCGGAGCCGAATTTATCAGATCAATCCCATCTTTCACAAATGTTTTAAGATTCTCAATAAGCCCTTTTTCCTCTTTGCCGAAAGTAGCTCTTTTAAACTCTTCAAGAAACTCGTCCTTGTCGCAGTCCTTCAACCCGGGATCGTTGAGAACGGCTTTGAGCAAATCCGAACAAATATTTTCAGATTCTTTTTCCCCCTGAATTTCAAGAGGGCTTGATATTCCGAATTCCCCCGGAAAAGAGCCCAAAACGGAAAAGAAAAAACTGTCCAATGTGCTTATTCTCAGCAAATGAGAGGCGTTTATGATTTTTTTCAGGAAGACGGCAACTTCATCGCGCGACAAGCCGGAAAGCGCGGGATCGCTCTTCTTCAGCTCTTCGAGCCCCTTATCATCAAACAGCGCCCCCAACAGCATCGAATTTATCTTGTAGAAAATCTCCCCCGCCGCTTTGTTCGTAAATGTCATCGCCAGTATGCTTTCCGGAGATGCGCCGCCCCTGAGCAAATTGATGAATCTGAGCACAAGCTGATAGGTTTTGCCCGTGCCGGCTGACGCGAATATCACTTCATTTTTAATCGAATTTTTCATAAAATATTATTTTTCGCAAATTCGGGATTTGGCGGCCGCCGTTTGTTTTAATGTAAAAATCAATTCCCCTGCGCAGATTGCGTAAAGCCCCCGGAATGTGCTTGAGGTAGAAGTTTTTTCCCTTCACGAGTGACAGAAACGAAAACGCGCCGAGAGCCTGCATATTTCTCTGCAGCCACGCCGAAGATGCGAATTTCGCAAAATCAGCGGACGATATTTTCAGTTTTTTCCCGAGCGCGCTTTCCGAAAAAACCTCAAAATAGTAATTCATAAGTTCTTCGATTTCAGGTTCTTCCAGATGCGCATATGCGTCTCTGAGCAATGACATCAAATCATAGGCGAGCGGGCCGAGCCGCGCTCCCTGAAAGTCAACTATCCTCACTTCCCCATTTTTTATCATTATATTTTGCGACTGGAAATCCCTGTGGCAGAGAACCCGCGCCTGCGAAAGCGCATCGCGCGCTATCAGGTCAAACTCGCCGTCAAGCTCCGGGAAACGGTTTAAATCTATCTTTGCGAATTTCGCAAGAAAATTTTCTTTAAAATAATTTGATTCCCAGCGCAGCCCCCCGAAATCGAATTCTCTATTTACTTTTTTCTTCGCGGAACCTTGTGTCTTGTTCTGAAAAGAGACAAGCCATTGAATTGTTTTTTTGTAAAGGGATAATTTTTTATTTCCCTGCGGCAGAGCTTTGTTCAGAGTCAGACTGCCAAGGTCTTCCATCAGCACGGAATATTCCGACGCGTTGAATCCGTATATTTTAGGAACGCCGAGTCCGAGAGAGGCAAGGTATCCGCCGATTTTTATGAATCGCTCAAAATCCGGGTCATCGGACGAACTGAGCATCAATACTTTAGTTTTCCTCTTCCCGGTTATCCTGTAAAACTTCCTTGAAGAGCCCTGCTCGGCGAGGGATGAAACGGAAATTCTGCGAAAATCGCAATCCTTCATTATCGCAAGCCGCATGAGAGCGGGAATATCTCTGTGGACGGAAAAATTCGGCGCAATTATCTCATCCTTCCTGAAAGAGTCCTCCGCGATTCGCGCTCCATCTAACAGTATGCAATTCTCAAGAATCGCTCTTTTGCGAATTTCGCAATTTTTTCCGGCGTCGAGAAAGCCGACGATTTTCGCGTCCGCAGATATTTTCAATTTGGAGGCGGAGAAACGACTGCCTTTAATCTTTGCCCAGTCCGGGGTAAAAGAATGTCTGAGAAATATGTCTTCATGTGTCTGAAAGTATTTCTCCAGCGTCCCGATATCTCTCCAGTAACTTTCAAGGACATGTCCCTGAAGAAAACTGTTTCCGCATTCAATAATTTTCTTAAATACATTTATAAGAGGAAATTTATGAACTTCGGCTGGGAAGCAGTCAAATACGGAACGGTTGAAAACGGCTATGCCCGTGTATGTGAGGAGCTTGCCGCCGGGGCGCGGACTCTCGCCGCAAAAATTTTTTATCCCGCGTATTCTCTTCCTTGTATCCATTAAAATCTTATTTTCGCAGGCATTCGCGAGAAGGAGCGTTCCGACCGCGCCGCCGCGGAGATGCGCCTCTATTAGTTCCGGGAGTTTTGCGTCCGAAAGAATGTCCCCGTTGTGGATCAGGAAAAAATTCGTTTTTGAAAGAAAGTCTTTGCAGTTCAATATTCCGCCGCCTGTGCCAAGTATTTCCCTCTCTCTGAAAAATACAATTTTTCTAGGCAACCCGCTTTTTAGAGCGGATTTTATTTCCTCCGGCTTATGATGAATATTGACGGCTATGCGGCCTGCCCCAGCCTTGATTATTTTTGCGGCGATGGAAATTATGAGGGGTTTACCGCATAACGGTATCAGAGGTTTGGGAATATGTTCGGTGAGAGGACGAAGCCTCTCGCCGAAGCCGGCGGATAAAATCATCGCATTAAACTTTCCCATATTTTCCGGCATTAAAAAAAATCCTTTTTCAAATTTACTCGTGAGTCATAAGTTTTTCATATAATTAAAAGCCGCTTACCTCTTCAAGTATATCATTTTCAGGATGCAAATCAAATCGGCGGCGGCGACGAAGTTTTCAATCGCCGAAAGTGTCAGCTCCGTCTTGCCTAGTGCTCCGTAACATAAATAAGTGGGGATAAAACGTAAAGGATTTTGGATGGTCAGGCAGTTCGACGCCGCGGAGGTGATGTCGAGCCATCGTCGAGCAGCGGCGGACTGGCTGAACGCCAAAAGACTCACGCCGCATAGCGGTTATGGCTCTTTTTGCGCGGTCTTCGCCCTGTCTGAAACCGACGATACTTCAGTA
>JAGVIF010000154.1 GCA_020056205.1 Lentisphaeria bacterium
GCCGCAAAATCCTCGACATACCGCCTTGAGTATGCCTCCGGTTTTGCGGCTCGTCTGAATTTCATAATCTCCTTCATCGGCATCGGTTTTGAGTTTTGCGATTGGCTCATTAGAGCCGGTTGTAAAACTCAAAACCGAAAATCGTGTGTTTTATGTCCAACTCAAATAAAAAAAGAAAAGCCTGGCTTAAAAAAATATTATTTTGCGCGGGA
This sequence comes from Lentisphaeria bacterium, assembly GCA_020056205.1. Lineage (GTDB taxonomy): Bacteria > Verrucomicrobiota > Lentisphaeria > Victivallales > GWF2-50-93 > JAGVIF01. Next base: position 213 of record JAGVIF010000154.1, read on the forward strand.
ACCATCATTCTGATTTTCGGAGTGAAGGTGATAATTAAAGCCTCCGAATGCAAAACGTGGGCGTCCGCCGAGGGCACAATAATAGGCTCTTCGTTGCAGGAATTGCCTATTCCGGAGAAAAAATCGCACGATACGCTTTCCCCCGATATCGTGTATGAATATCAGGTCCCCGGCGGACGGGTCTACTTTTCAAACAGGATTTCATTTCTTGACAACGAGATATTTCCGCGCATAAGCGAAAATTATTATGCCGGAACTTATGAGGAACTTAGAAAGTATTTGTCAAAATATCAGGTGGGAACCAAGGTGCCGGTATATTACAATCCACAAAAACCTTCAGAGTCCGTCATAGATAATGGGCTTAAAGCGCCGGTTTTTATCCCTCTTGCGCTTGGAATAGCTATATTATACTACGTTTTTCATCTTCATATTTTTGGGCGCTTAAGACCAAAAGATGAAGAAGAGACTATATCATGTTAACCTAAAAATAACTTAAAAAGACAAAAATGCTTTGTCCCGCATGTGTAAAAGAGATGGCCGTAATTGAAGTCAGCGACGTGGAAATAGATTGGTGCGCGTCGTGCGGAGGGATATGGCTTGACGAGGGGGAACTTGAACTGCTCTCCGGAGAGAAGGATACTTCCAACCCTGTGAATAAGGCGTTGAAAACCGGACAGGGAAGAACCGGAAACAAAAATTGCCCTGTTTGCGCGAAAAAGATGAACTCGACGGAACTGCCGGTTGTTCCACCGGTGGAAGTTGATGTTTGTCCTTTGCGGCATGGAATATGGCTTGACAAAGGGGAACTTGAAAAGATTATGGTCTGCCTCAAAAACGACGAGCTTGGAAAACTGATATCCTCTACATTCAAGGCATAGGGTCCGTGAATATTTGCCATTCAGCGGCAGATTGCGGCTTTCACTCTTTTATCAAAGTAAAACTTAAAACCTAACACTTAAAACTGATTTAGGATAATTCTTTACGGTTGGATATATTTTAAAACCGTGATATACTTCTGAAAAATAAAAAATAGGGGGAATAGAAAATGGCTCCATTGTTGGTTGTTCTAATAATCATATGCGGCGGTGTTTTTCTTGCTATTTTGTGGTTTCTTGCCACATACAATTCTCTTGTAGCGATGAGAAATCAGGCCAAGAACGCATGGTCTCAGATAGATGTTCAGCTTAAGAGAAGGCATGACCTGATTCCAAATATCGTCGAGACTGTCAAAGGGTATGCAAAGCATGAGAGGGAAACTCTTGATGCCGTCATAAAAGCGAGAAATGTCGCCGCAAGCGCAAACGGAGTTGCGGCTCAGGCAAAAGCGGAAGGAGAACTTTCCGGAGTCTTATCAAGGCTTTTTGCTCTCGCCGAAGCCTATCCGGATCTGAAGGCAAACCAAAATTATCTTGCCCTTCAAGAGGAACTTTCATCCACCGAAAACAAGATAGCCTTCTCTCGTCAGGCATACAATGACGCCGTAATGATCTTCAATACCAGAACACAGATGATTCCGGCAAACATTGTAGCCGGCATGGGCGGATTCACACCGATGGAAATGTTTGAGCTTAAGGATGATGCCCAGAGAGAGGCGCCGCAGGTAAAGTTTTAACCTACATTTACCGATGAAGTTTCTCCTCCGTTGACCACAGGCCTGCGGACGGAGTGCTTATAAAATAAATTTTCTCTCCGTCATGCATGACATTGAAGCCATTTTTCATCTTTTCCGGATTATAGCGCGTCAATGCCTCGTTGATATTCATATAATTAAAATTCACGTTCCTTATCTCTTTTTCGGTCAGGTGTCCGGGCGCGTAAGTTATAGTAAAACGCCCCTCGGACGAACCGTGGATCAAATGCGCGGTGCCGTGCGTCAAATCTTTTAAAACTTCCTCTTTTTTAAATAGTTCCATCACTTTTTCCGTCCCGACGTATCCGTATTTGCGGATGAGAGCATCAACATCGGGCTGTTCACCGAAACGTTTCAAGCCCGGAGCAATAATAAGCAGTTCGCCGCCGTTCGCGATAGCCATGCGCGTCCGGTATATCGCTTTATTCGCGACCCATGTGCTGTAAAATTCATCTCCCTGCATCACCGCGACAACCTTTTTCAACGGCTCTTTAAAGCCTGTTATGTTTTGTTTGCGCGATGCCTTTGCTCCGAGGAGATAGGTCTCAAGGTCATCACCGACGTAAAATCCGGTGTGGGCAAGCCTGTCTTTTTCGCCGTAAGCCATCACAACCTGGATGTAAAAATCAGGCAGATGTCCGAGATACTTTTCCTCGGCGGCATTGTAACAGTCTCGCAGAGGGGTTATCAACTCTCCAAGATTATTTTCAATTCCGCAACACGCCGCCATCATATGCGAGGCGCATATCGTTTCCTTTCCTCCAAGCCCAATGAAATAGTTTTTATTGTGATTTGCGAAGCCAAGCACTTCGTGAGGAACAATATGGCCGATATTGATGATTATGTCCCATTTTTCATCAAGAAGCATTTTGTTTAAAGACACCGGAATTGCCCAGTCAGCTTTTCCTTTGGACACTTTCTTGACATAATCAGCAGGGATTTCGCCTATCAGCCTGGAGCCGTTTCTCCAGTCATGGGCATGAATTTTTTCCTCAGGAACATTTCCGAACATCCAGCGGTTTTGTTCGGGCGTGTGCGGAACATGTTGTCCAAGCGTCGGAATCAGACGGACATCCGCGCCCTTCTGGAAAAAATTGTATAATTCTTCGGTAATCCATCCCGCACCGCTGTGAGCGCGGGTAATATCAGGCGGCAATAAAAGAACTTTTTTCGGATTCTTGCATATCCGCTCAAGCGCCTCGCGCGCCGCCTTGCGCGTCAATTCAATAACTTCCTGACGCGGCAAAACCCTCTCTTCATAAAACCATGGCATACCTTATTCTCCTTGTAAATATTTACTGAACCCCGTCCTTCAGTGAATATTTACATATAAGTTCAGCAAAGGACGGGATTTGCTGAACTTATACGATTTGACAAAAAAAACACCTTTATCCATCAGAAAAAGAAAATAATAAGAGCCGCTAAGATACATTCTTCAACCGGAAAAATCAAACAAAACTTGAAAAAAGCCGGGATAGAGCTAGTGTCGTGTCAACGATAAAGTGTCGGCAAAAATTGCGATTATTACGGACGCCGGGGAGAGCTGTAGGAGATGGGCGCTACTGCGGTAGCGACTATCTCCTACAGCGCTTTCCAGCGCCGGAAGAACGCAACCCGCCGTCTCCGCGGCGGGCAGGCGTCTTTCGAGTTTATTTTTCGGCAACTCATTCGAACTATATTCATATAACCCTTCATTCGCTCCCGATAAAATAATTCTCAAAATCCAACCTGTCTTTGCCTGACTCTTTACGATTGACGCGACACTATAAATAACGCGAAAAGAAAGAGAAAAGCAAGTGAAAACAATTCTTTCGCTTGGAGCGAACATCGGCAAAATTCATGAGACATTCCGCTTCGCGTTGAGCAATCTGCGCAAGGCAGGACTTTGCGAAATTCGCATTTCGCCGCTGTATGAAACAGAGGCGGTTGGATGCGCCAAAGGCACACCTGACTTCATAAATGCCGCAGTATCAGGTATTTGGGGAGATTCTCTCGCCGCGCTTCATTCAAAATGCAAAGAGATTGAAATAAAATGCGGGCGTCCGTTAAAACACCACGGATGGGATTCAAGAACTCTTGACATAGATATAGTATTTTTTGGTCA
>JAGVIF010000037.1 GCA_020056205.1 Lentisphaeria bacterium
CCTATAACTTCGCCGCCGCTTATTATCGGGGCGCATATAAATGCCACTTTTGCCGATTTTCTGGCGCCGGTTCTGTCAAGGAATTCAGGCTCGCCGCTTATATCGGGGATGATTCTCGACTTCGCGCTTTCGGCGACTTTTCCGGTGATCCCTTCTCCGAGTTTGTATTGTCCGCGTTTCTTCTCTTCTTCCGTAAGCCCTTTGGAAGCCTCGATGATCAGGATATTCTCCCTGCGAAGCGTCAATGTTCCACGTTCCAAGCCCATCTCATGTTGAAGGACATCAAATACCTCTGAAATAAAAGAGGCGACATCGCGCTTATGGACAAGCGAGTGGCTTATCTTGTGCAAAACATTAAGTTCTATATTTTCAAATTTCATTTTAGGCAGGCACATTAGTGTTCCGTAACATAAATACAAGGAGTGGAAGGCATTATGCCGACAATCCACTTTTATAACCACTGAAGACACGGAAGAATATATCACACAAAGGCATGAAGTAAAAACCTCCGTGAGAACGCGCAAAAAAAAAACACTCAATTACAAAATTGTTTTTGGAAGATGCAAAAATTACAAATATGTTACAACGGCGATTGTGGCGCCATAAACAAAAATATTTTTATCTTGTTTATAATAAATGAGTTATGACTTGTAAAAATACAATGGCACGATTTTTGCTGATTGCCGACGGCATATTGAATTTTGTCATACGATCAAATATAAAAGGAGAAAACAAATGGGAAAAAGAATTATTTTGCCGATGCTTGCGGCGTTGGCGATAGTGTCAAACGCGCAGGATCCGACGAAGACCCATGCGGAAAGGCTTACTCCTGTCGTGGAGAAAAAAAAGAGGGACATCACGATAATTGAGGATCGTTATCAGAGGTATATGATTTCAAAGCTCTACGAACTCAAAAATGCGAAGGCGGCCGATATTATGCCTTTTGTGCTCGGCGCGGTTCAACGCTACAACAGCGAGTCGAGCGTGGAATCTTTGTCTTATGAAAAAGAGGGCAAAGAATATCTGCTGGTAAACATGGGTGTTCCTATGATTAAATATATTGACGATATGATTGCCAAGATTGACAGACCGTCCAAGAAAGACGGAGAGGGTTCTTTTGTGGACGGAGACGGCATATACCGTTTTGTCTATTACCCGAAACACAGGTTTTTTTCGGATATGATAAGCGCCTCGAGCATAGTAAGCGGAGGAGATGGAAACTATTTCAGTGATTCGACGGTGAATATGTTCTACTGGAAAGATTCCAAATCAGACGGCGAGTGTTCATTGAAATGGCTGCAGTTTCTTGACAAGCCCGCGCCGCAGGCCTCTATGACTTTCAACGTTTATGCAGCCAACGATGACGATTTCAAAGAGCTTGGAATTGACTTTGTCTCGTGGAAGAACGGCCCCGGCGCGGAGCTTGCGGGGTTTGGAGCGGATTTCTTCGATTTTCGTTCGGATGAACGTCTTTTCGCAAATGCCATGAGCATGTTTTCCGGATTTGGAAACGCGTGGGCGGGAATGATTTTTGCTCCGCAGTTTGACGCCTCATTTCTTAGAATCCTTGCTCAAAAGGGTAAGGCGAGGGTCTGCAACTCGGGAGTTTTGACTGTAAAGAATGATTTGACAGGGACTTACAGAATAACCCTTGATTCTCAATTGCAGAACATCTCCAAGACCGAGCTGATGGAAATATCTGTTGGAACCGGGTCTTCATCCGTCTTTGATTTGACGGTCGCAAGCCCGATAATCTGTTTCAACGACGCCGGAGAAAAGGCTTCAACGATGATGTTCAACTATCTCATAGACATGTCTGACACCGTTGAGAGGAACAACACGGGAACGGAATTCACGAGCAGAAGCACGCTCAGCTCAAATATAACGCTGGCCGAAGGTGTGGAAAAAATTCTTGGTTCTTTCACCAAAAGCCAAGATGTAGAACAACATAACGGGATGGATTTTTTTGGAGAGATACCCGTTGTAAAATACCTTTTTGGAGCTGTTTCGCATTCCAAGAGTTTTACAAGGTTTTTTGTAACAGTCAGAGCGGACGCCAATAGCCATCAGGCAGGCCTCTCCGAATGGGCAGGGAAAATAGTTGACGCATCTAAAATCGAAATGGTTTCAGACAAAGAAAAAAAATAAGATCATATAAAGGAGCCAGTTGCAAAAGTCATAAACCGCGCCGTTGCAGATGCCATCGGAGGGCTCGCAAGTATTTCTGGCAGGGGCAATACCCGCGGCGGTCTTGC
>JAGVIF010000195.1 GCA_020056205.1 Lentisphaeria bacterium
ACTGCCGTTGGAGTTCACAGCTTCTGCCTGTGCGTGCCCGCACGCAGACAGGTTAGCGTGTCTCTTTCTTGGCAGTTTCTTATTGATAAAACTGCGAAAAGCGCAGTAGTCCGCTAAATTCTACTTTCTACTTTCTCTTCACTTCCGAACTTTAGCACTCTTGACCTTCCGCACTCCTGAACTTTCGCATTTTCGCGCTTCAGCGCGTTCGATTAAATTTCACGGTGAAAAATCTATGCGGATATTTTATTTTTACAAGCGTAATTTTATTTTGCGGCGAATCTTGTCCTTGATTTTTCGTTGAAGACAATTTATTGTAAGGAGGGGTTAGGCTGGAATGGCGCTAAGATAAGAGCAATTTGACGTAGCGCGGGTCTATCTGACCCGCGGCTCTCGGGTCAACAGACCCGAGTTACTTGTTTGGCATAGGCCTTAACTTAGCGACGTTCGGGTTAGAGCGCGAAAGCCACAATTTTCAAAACGCGTCTATCAAATAAAAAACAGAGGTATGTGATTATGTCTCTTAAAACGATTGCGGAATTGTCAAATTTTTACGGAAAAGATCCGGCTTATGTTCTTGCCGGCGGAGGCAACACGTCTTACAAAGATGAAAATTTTCTCTATGTGAAGCCCAGCGGGATAAGTCTTGCCTCCATAAAAGAGAAAGATTTTGTTAAAATGGACAGAAAAAAGCTGGGGCTTGTTTTTTCCGAAAAAGCGCCTGAAAGCTCATCGGAGAGAGAGGCCTTTGTGAAGCAGGCTTTGGCGGCGGCTGTCTGTTATAATTCATCCGGCAGGCCTTCAGTTGAAACCCCTCTTCATGATGCTATCCGGTATCGTTTTGTGGTTCATTTGCATCCCGCCATTGTGAACGGAATGACCTGCGGCAAGAGAGGACGGGAAATTTGCGCCGCGCTTTTTCCTGAATCGCACTGGGTGGAATACACGAATCCCGGATACACGCTCGCCGTCAAAATCAAATCGGATATTGCGAATTTCGCAAAAGAGGGGCTGAATTGTCCGAAGGTTATATTTCTTCAGAACCACGGGGTCTTCGTCGGAGCCGACACGGCGTTGGAACTGAAGAAAATATATTCCGTGATAATGTCAAAGCTGACTTCATATTGCCGTAAAAAAAATATACGCGCCGACCTTGCCGCTGCTGAAGAGCCTGATAGAGAGGCAGTTGCAGGGTTGGCTCCGAAATTGCGCTCGTGGCTTTCACAAAACGCCGGGCGGGCAGCCGTAACGTCATGCGGTTATTTCAAGGTTGCCGGAGGGCCTCTTACGCCGGATCACATTGTCTATTCGAAGTCATTCGCGCTTTCATCATCATCGCCGGATAAAACACGAATTGCGAAATTCGCAAAAGCGAACGGTTATAAGCCGTTAGTGGTGGAGCTTCCCTCCAGGGCGGTATTTTGCGCCGGAGAAAGCCTGAAAGACTCGATGACATGTCTTTCGCTTGCGAAGGATGCCGCGCTTGTCGGGCAAATAGCTGAAGGCTTTGGGGGGGTGAATTATCTTTCCAAATCGCAGCGTTCCTTCATTGAAAACTGGGAGGTCGAGTCCTACCGCAAAAAGGTTGGCGCCGGATCGGGAGGAAGTTTAAGGAACAAAATTGTTGTCATAACCGGAGCCGCCCAGGGTTTTGGTCTTGGAATTGCGGAAAATCTCGCGGAGGCCGGCGCGACGGTGGCGGTGTGCGATATCAACATGGAAGGGGCGGAGAAAGCGGCGGCGTCAATATGCGCCCTGACGGGGCGGGATTATGCGGCCTTTGCCGTTTCCGTGGACGTATCTGACGAGTCTTCCGTTGAGAAAATGGCGGATGATATTGTCGGGATATGCGGAGGAATGGATGTTTTTATAGCGAACGCCGGGGTTCTAAAAGCCGGTCCCTTGAAGGATTTCGAGAAAAAGAACTGGGATTTTGTAACCGCCATAAATTATTCAGGATATTTTTTGTGCGCGAAGCGCGCCGCGATAGTGATGTCGGCGCAAAATGCCGAGGGCGGGCAATGGTCTGACATCATCCAAATAAACTCGAAAAGCGGTCTTGTCGGAAGCTCAAGAAACGCCGCTTACTCCGGCGGAAAATTCGGCGGAATCGGCCTCACCCAAAGTTTTGCTCTTGAATTGATTGAAGATAAGATAAAGGTGAACAGCATTTGCCCCGGAAATTTCTTTGAAGGTCCGTTGTGGAGTGATCCCGAGAAAGGGCTTTTGGTTCAGTATCTAAGGAGCGGCAAGGTTCCGGGCGCGAAAAATATTGCCGATGTAAAAAAATTTTACGAGGCTAAAATTCCGATGGGCAGAGGCTGCTGTCCGGGAGATGTCGCCAGGGCGATAATTTATTGCGTGGAACAAGCCTACGAGACAGGACAGGCGATTCCGGTTACCGGCGGACAGGTTATGCTGTCGTAGTCTTTTATTGTTTTGATAACTGTTTCTGCGTCAATGCTTTCCAAACACCGGTAATGACCGAGTTCACATTCTCTTTTCAGGCACGGAGAACATTCCTCTTCGGAGTAAATAATTTTCCAGCGTCCCGAAAGAGGCCCGGTCGCGAACGGATTGGTGGAGCCGAAAATCGCTATTCCGGTTCCTCCGACCGCCGCGGAAAGATGCATCACCCCGCTGTCATTTGAAACGCAAAAAACCGCTTTTTTCAAAATCGCAATCAAATCCATAATATCAGTTTTGCCCGCGAAATTCGCAAAATCGGGCGATGAGACGAGTTTTTCAAGCTCCGAGGCGTTCGCGATTTCTGATGACGCCCCGACTGCGGCGACAACGCCCTTTTTTTCTTTTATCCACCACTCGCAGACTTTTGCGAAATTCGCAATCGGCCATTTCTTCGCCGGCCCGTATGCCGCGCTAGGCGCTACCACAAGCATATTTTTATTTTTCAGCAAATTGACAAGTTCCGCCGACATTATTTCCGGCTCTTTTATTTCATTAAAAACAGGAAAAGTTCCGTCCCATTCTTCAGCTCCAAAAGCGTAAGCCATCGAAAGATACCTTGAGGCGTGATGATGTTCTTTCGACATAAGTCCATCAGGATTAAATAGAAACGATTTTGAAAGAAAAATTCCGCGCCCCCGCGCCGACGCTCCGTAAATTCGCCGAAAAGGCATGGCAAGCCTGAAAAAGAAGGCGTCTCTGAGGGAATTGTTTAAGAGCAGCGCCGCCCCTGAATGAGTTTGGCGGACTTTTGCCGAGTCTTCCCCTGACCATGCCTTGTGGGCGCCGGAGAGGCATATAACCCTGTCAACACAGTCCACCGACCTGAAAAAATCCCGCAGAGCCGGAATTGTTACCGCGAAAATCGCGCAATTTTTTGGCGCGGCGCTCTTTAAAAGTTTCATCGCCGGCAGCGCCATTACCGCATCGCCGAGCCAGTTGGGAGTCCGAATCGCAAGCCCGTCCTTCCAGTCTCTTCGCGGGAATAATATGGCGTCAGACAACAGCCTGTCTTTTGCGATTTTCGCAATGTCGGCGCTGATAATTCGTATTTTATTCATTTCCTTTGAGCCAATTGCAAAAGTCAAAACCAGCGCCGATGAAGGAGATTGTGAAATTCAGACGAGCCACAAAACCGGAGGCATACCCAAAGCGGTATGTCGA
>JAGVIF010000208.1 GCA_020056205.1 Lentisphaeria bacterium
AAAAAATCCAATCCGCAATCTGATTCGTCTATGCGTAAATTTTCAGCCTTATAGAGTATAACAAAAAGAAATTAAAAACTCTAATAAATGAGCAAATATGAAAAAGAAAATTGATTCGAAAGAAATCTTTGGAGCGGAAGTCCAGTATTTTAGGTTAGATCCAAAATACTGGGAGACAATAGTCGAAAAGTTCAGAGATTCCGGACTTAAATGTTTGACTACATATGTGCAGTGGAGCACCCATCTCGTTGGAGAACCCGATGCAAAAAATCCCGCAGGAGTTCTCGATTTCGAGGGCAGGACAAATCCGAGGCTCAATCTGCTCAGATTCCTTGAAATCGTCGGGGAAAACGGTCTCAGCCTTAATTTCCGCTGCGGCCCATTTTGTTGCAACGAAATGATTCATGGCGGATATCCCCCATGGCTTGTCCTCGGAGATCCGAACATGATGGTCTGGGATTGCCAGAATAGGACAACTCAAGGCTACTGGATCGGGAAAAAAGAGGGATCACAGCCATCCTATCTGCATCCGGAATATCTGAAATGGTGTGAAAAATGGATAGCCGAAGTTGACAAGATTGTTAGGCCGCGTCTCAAGTCCAACGGCGGCTTTATCACCATGATGAATCTTGACAACGAGATCAGTTATATAGTGAGGGACTCCTTCCTTGACTCCGACTACAATCCGGTCAATGTGGCGCCCGGCGGATTCTACCACCAATTCCTAAAAGAAAAATATATATCCACAGCCCGAATTCCTTATGGTAAAAGTTATAAAAATATAGAAGACATCCAGCCTCCGCGCTCCGTTCCTCATCAGATAAATTTCGATTTCCCGTATTACGCGGATTGGATCGAGTTTAAGACTTGGACGATGTGCCGCTACATTAAGGCATTGAGAAAAATGCACGAAAACAATGGCGTCAAAGATGTCATCTTCATGACCAATTTCAATCCGCATCTGCCGGAAGGCATTCCGACTCGCATGCCCGATTTTGAAAAGGCTGTCGGGGAAGGAGGCATTGTCGGCTACGATTTCTACCGCGGCGCATTTATGAGTTATTCCGGTTATCATTCAATGGCCAGGGTAATCAAGCTGATGAACGCAAGTCTCAAATATTCTTGGGCGCCGGAATTCATGGCGGGTTCATGGAATAAAGATATGACTTCGACAAGCCGTATCTCAAACGAGCACACAAGGTTTATGGCAAGGTGCGCCCTTTCACAGGGATGCAAAGCAATATCATGGTTTATGTTTCATGATAGGGATTGCTGGGGGGATGCCCCGCTCAGTTCTCATGGACATACCAGGCCGAATTATGAAGTCCTTAAGGAAACTGTGGACATAGTATCCGGAAAAATTTCCGGATGGGATGCGCTGTCGCCTATCTGCGATGTCGGAATAGTCTATGACCTTGCCTCACACACACATACCTCAATTGGCGATCCGATGCCATGCAATGACAACGAATCATATGTTGGGAATCCGGAAATTGACGGGGTAAAGGCCGGGCTTGCTTCACTGGAATACTACGGACTTTTCCGATTAGTGGAACAGGCCGGGGCTCAGGCCGCAGTTATTGACCCTGTCTGCAAACCGCAAAACATACCCCCTTTCAATCTGGTGTTTATGCCAAGCTCTCCGGTGATTTCCAAGGAGACCTCCGACTTGTTGTCTATCTATCTGAAAAAAGGAGGGACACTGCTTCTTACCGGTCACTGGCCCACAAAGTCCGGTTCCGGCGGCGACATTAAATTTCTTGGCATTAATAAGCCGACAAAACAAGGGGACGTGTTTAGAGCCAAAGTGGGGAAGGGCACACTTGTCTGGCGCAAGACATTCATTGCCCAGGAGAAGCCCGAGGAGGAAAATCCCGAATCCGTTGAATTCATCTGGGAAATCATGTCAGATGGCAAGATCGTTCCCAATGTCAGAATTACTCCGGCGGAAACGGCTCAATGGGTGGACTGGCAGAAGGGAGGCGGGCACAAGGTCTATGAGCAAAAGAGAAATCTCGGCTCAGCCATACTCCATGAATCTGAATCGGAAAAGATTCTTTTTGTATTGAACCATTATTGCGAGGCGGCAGGCTTCATTCTTGAATTCGCCGACAAAAAACTTTTACTCATCACAGATATTGACAGCGGAGACACAGTGAAAATAGTCAATGGAAAAGCATCTGTGGACATTGACAGGAAAACCTGCAAAATCTATAAAGTGGAATAAGGAGCCAGTTGCAAAAGTCATAAACCGCGCCGTTGCAGATGCCATCGGAGGGCTCGCAAGTATTTCTGGCAGGGGCAATACCCGCGGCGGTCTTGC
>JAGVIF010000185.1 GCA_020056205.1 Lentisphaeria bacterium
CATGTATAAGTTCAGTAAAAGGACGGGGTTTACTGAACTTATACGTACGGAGGAAATTATGAAAAATAAAATTTATGAAAAGACAAAAATCTCCCGCAGGGCTTTCATCAGGGGGGGAATAGCCTCCGGCGTTGTTTTTGCGGTCAAACCTTTCGGAGTCTTTGCCCGGGAAAAATCTGAATCAGTCAAAGTATGGGTGATAAAATCGAAAGACACAAGAAAAATGATGCGAAAATGCGTCGAGATAATAAAGGCGAACGGAGGGTTCGGGAATCTGAAAAAAATGGCGCTGAAAGTAAATTCCGCATGGGACAGAAAACCCGAAACAGGCGCAAATACAGCTCCTGAACTGGTTGATGAATTTCTGCAGTCCTGCGCGCAAATGGGGATAGAAAAATTTGTCCTGCCGGAGCATACATGCCACCCGGCAAATAAAACATTTGTAACAAGCGGGATACTGGATGCGGCAGAGAAAAATAAAGCCGAAATGATTGATTTGGGGAAGGAGAGGAAATCGTTTAAACAAGTACGAATAGAAAAGGCTGTTTCGCTGAAAAATGTTGAAGTCTCGGATTTCTTCATCAATCCCGATTTCGCCCTGGTGAACATGCCGGTGGCGAAACACCACGGAGGCGCCGGGCTCTCAATCGCGATGAAAAATTGGATGGGCGCGGTCAAAGACAGAGGTTGGTGGCACAAAAATGACCTCCATCAATGCATCGCCGATATAACGCTTCTGATAAAACCGCAATGGACGATAATTGACGCGACAAGGATAATGATGAGCGGCGGTCCGCAAGGTCCTTCGAAAGAACTTAAAACGCCTAATATGATAATATTCTCAAAAGATCAGGTGGCGGCGGACGCATATACCGCCCAAACTCTCTTTCCTCCAAGTACTTGCAACAAAGCCAAATATATACAAAAGGCCGCTGACATGGGAATCGGCGCCGCGGACATAACCAAAATGGATATTATAGAAGTGGCGCTGTGATTCCGAAAAAAACAAAACGCTGGTTCGTAAAGATTTTTTGCCTCCTGTCGGCAAGCCTTTTTTTGATGGCGGGCCCGCTTCCGGAATGGATGCTGAGGCTTTTGTCTTATGAAAAAAGTTTTTTAAAGGAGACAACTCTTTTTCCGGTCTGGGCGGCAAAAATAATTCCGGGCGCGAGCCCCCTTTCGTTTTTTGCCTCGCTTTCAGCCCATCGCGGAGAACGGTTCGCTTTTTTACTGCTTTTTCCCGCACTGTTTTTAACCCTGGTTTTCTTTAAAAAAGGACGGTTTTTCTGCGGATGGATTTGTCCGCTCGGCACAATTTATGAGGCCGGCTCTTTTAAAAGTTTAAAAAAGAACTTTTTGCGCGCAAAGATATCGCCATTTATTTTCTGGGGAATTTTGTTTTCTTCAATAGCCGGATTTCCGCTTTTTCTCTCTTTTGATCCCCTCTCGACTTTCAGCAGAGCTAATTTGTTGTTTGAAGGCGCGCTCACGTTCACCGAACTGTTTTCGGGAATCATTATCCCGGTATTCCTGATACTCGGCATATTTCAACCCATGATCTGGTGCTCAAAGTTCTGCCCGCTCGGATATATGATAGATTTCGCTCACAACAGCGGCTTAAGCTATGCCGAAAAATTTGACCGCGACAGAAGGGCGCTTCTCTTCGGCCTTGCCTGCGTAATCCCGTCTTTTTTGCTGAGAAAAAATTTTTTCAAAGATAAAACGGAACAGGCTGTTCTCCCCCCCGGAGCGGGCGATAAAGAATTGTTTTCCTCGCTGTGCTCAAGATGTTACGCATGCGTAAATGTTTGTCCTACAAAGATTTTGACAACCGATTTTCCGAACGACCTCGATGCCGGCTCATGGTTCGCGCCAAAAATGGACGCTTACAGAGGGGGTTGCTTAGAGTCCTGTAATAATTGCGCGCAGGTTTGTCCCACAGGCGCGATAAAAAATATTTCGCTTGATGACAAACAACGAACACAGATCGGAATAGCAACCGTGATAAAAAGCAAATGTATCGGCTGGACGCAAAAAGGCTTTTGCCTCGTCTGCGCGGAATTTTGCCCATATGCGGCAGTAGACCAAAAAGACGGGGACAAAGGTTTTCCTATGCCCATCGTTAATCCGGAAAAATGCCGCGGCTGCGGATTCTGCCAAAACGCATGCCCGGTGAGAGAAAACGGCGCGGCAATAGCGGTCGAAGGAGTAAAAAAACAACGTATACTCGCAAGTGTGTACTTGGAGGTAGTATGAATGCAACAGTCCTTGATTTGAGAAAAAACATGAGGAGCGTCCTTGCCGCCCTTGACCGCAATGAATCCGTAATGCTTACATGTCGGGGGAAGAAAAAGGCTGTAATCGTGCCATGCGGGAAGTCGAATTCCCGTAAAGAAGTATCGGAGTACGCAGCCTTCGGTATCTGGGCAGACAGGAAAGATATGGAAGATGTCTCTTCATATGTCAGAACCCTGAGAAAGGGGCGCTTCTGATGCTTTTTGACACCGATGTCCTGATATGGGCTTTGCGCGGAAACTCAAAAGCGGCAATTCCAAGAGAGAAAACAAAAGAAAAAACGATTGAGTTGTTTCCATTCTGATTTTTTGTCCGTAAAATTTGGAAAGGAGGGAAGTCAAGAAAGAAACATCGAAAATTGTTCGCCGAAATGGTAGAAATTCCGTTTCGTGGGGTTAAGCAAGTTAATTTCTGTAATTTCTTTTAAGCGGGTCAACTTTTATGGGGATGTGGGATGGTTGGGGACGGGGGCGAACCCGAATGGCGCTAAGGCTGAATATCCAATAACGAACACGGAATATCCAATGTCCAAGTTTATACTCTATAAGGCTTAAAATTGCGCATAGACGAGTTAGATTGCGGATTGGATTTTTTCGTTCCGACTGATGGGCGATATGAATATCGTCCGAAGA
>JAGVIF010000444.1 GCA_020056205.1 Lentisphaeria bacterium
GAACGATGAAGGCCCAGCGCAGCCTGCGAAGCTAGGGCCGTACAATCAGGGCCGGAAGGAGGAGCGGAATATGTTCTCTTCCGCTCCGGAGGGAGAACCGGAATATATTCTCCCCCGTTTCGGAAATGCTCGAAAGAGCGCAATCCTCGAAAGAGGGAGCCAGCCATGCATGCCCCCCCCTGGAAGGGAGACGCGGCAATACTCGGGAGATACAATGGCTCTTGAGAGTACCGAGTTTTGCTCGATTTTCCTCACGCGGAATTGGAATAAATCATTCGTAAGCCCTCGGCCCTGTTGAGGTCTATTTTTTCTTTGACGAATTCCGCAAGGATTGGTTCTTCGGACGAATCCGCGAGGAATTCCGGCAACGTATTTCGGAGCGCCAGCACGGTGACCTGCTCCGACGGCAGAATGCCCTCCCGAATTGTCCTGATCCACGACCCAAAATGCTTCCACACCAGCTTCGGGGAGGTAATCGCCAGAATCTGGGCAATGCCTTGGGCGATGACCCCCGCCTGCATGTGCACATGGTATGCGTGCATCTTCCGCTTCACCATGTCCCGGTACGTTTCGGGTTTTCTATGGAGATGTTGGTCACCCGACTTTTTAGGGCGTGGCGTCATTGCGCGCATCCAGAAATGGTACGCAAAAACCCCTATGGTGTGGACTGCCTGCTTGAACCCCACCTCTATCTTGAACCGCAGGCCGTAGGCGCGCAGGATGTCCTCCAGCTTAAGGGTCGTGTCGGTTGAAAGGAATATCTTCTTTCCACGGGTCGGATGGTTTGCCGCGACGAAAAGCACGATGGTGCCCGCCGATTTCCAGTACAGTCTCCGAACGACGCACCGAATGACCATGCCCTTTTCCCCCGCCAACGGGCTGGCGATGCCCACCGCATCCGGATAGGCGAACAAATCCCGCAGGTACACCTTTTTGCCGGACTTGGCCGGTGCGCCCCTGCCCGGCTTCTCCGGCCGGACGGCGGGCTCGTGCGCGACCGCGTTGCTCCTGACGACGGTGATGAGATGCTGCCCCGACTTGAGCATCCCGCCTATCACCGTCCGTGTCGCGTAATATGCGTCGCCCAACAGGTAAAAAGGGCGGCCGACCTTCAACCCGGCGACCATGGCGACGAGGTGGTCAAGCTGTGTGCGCCTGTCCCGGTTGGTAAACTTGGGACCCTCGTGTATCCGCGCGATAAGCGGCAGGGCGAAGACCGTCTGGGCGGTTCCGGCCAGCACGGCCACCGCCTGGCAGGAATGCCCGAAGATATACTCCGGCTTGGTGTTGGAGTCCGACTGCTGATGGAGCTTCTTAACGGCGGGCATCTTCCGTCCGCTCTTGGCGACCTTTATGCCGTCGCAGACGAGGACAATCCTGCCGTTGAACATCGTCAAAAACGGTTTGAGCACCCCCAGCACCGTCTGCGTCCACACCGTCGCCAGATCGTCAACCTGCACGGCGGGGCTGTGGAACATGTCGAGCAGGCGGTCATAGCAAGTTCCCACCAGCCCCCATGCCCGCACGATGCCGGTTATGCCGCGCAGGTCGCTGCGGATCGACATCCCGGCCACCGCGACGCAGAACCACATGAACGTCCTTTGACGGAGAAACGCCGGGCGTAATTGGACAACGATAGACCACCATTCCTTCCAGAGCGCCATGGAACCCCCTTTACTTTTCCGCGCCGGTAGTATAGCATATATATGCTATACTATATCATGGAGTCAAAGGAGGCGAACATGGAAAATGTGAAAAAAATCGAAAAAGAATTGCAAAAGCTCAAGGATTCCCTCGCGAAGCTCGGGCCGATGCGCCCAGGTTCCCTGACGCGGCAGTACAAGAACCCCGACAAAAAGACCGGGGGATACTTCCAAATCAGCTACACCCACAAGATGAGGAGCCGGACGGAGTACGTCAGGCCGGAATTCGCCAAGCAACTCAAACGGGAGATTGGGGAATATAAGAAATTCAGGGAAACGGTTCAGGCCATCACGGATCTGTCCATCGAGCTATCAAAAATGAAAATGGGCCTTGTCGGGAAAAACCAAAAACCCTAAATCATCCCCGAGAACTCTGTACTCTCAAGTGTAAACATTTATCCGTGCCATAATGTCAATTTGCTCGTCCGTAACATTTAACCCGCACTTGGAAGCCAGGTTTATCAAGTCGTGTGACCTCGGTGGTACTTGCGCCAGCCGCTTC
>JAGVIF010000186.1 GCA_020056205.1 Lentisphaeria bacterium
AATTCAGCAAAGGACGGGGTTTGCTGAACTTATACCTTGCGAGCCCTCCGATGGCATCTGCAACGGCGCGGTTTATGACTTTTGCAACTGGCTCTAATAAAAGAGTTAAATTAAATCAGTAAGCGCAACCCTCTTAGCGGCACAGTTTGAAAAGGGTAGTCAGGTGTGGCAATCTTGGCTCCCAAACCAAACTGGCCGGAAAGGAAAGGGGGGTTGTCATGAGATATCAGCATCTGACTACGGAGGAAATAATAAAATGATTATTTCGAGGACACCGCATCGAATATCTTTTTTTGGCGGAGGAACAGACTATCCTTCCTACTATTTAAAATATGGAGGGAAGGTACTAGGGGTTGCCGTTGACAAGTACTGTTATCTGAATGTAAGGAAACTCCCGCCATTTTTTCCGCATAAGCACAGGATAGTCTATTCTGCCCAGGAAAATGTAAACAGCCTTGACGAGATCAAGCACCCTTCGGTCAGGGAGATTTTGAAATATCTCAACATCAAATATGGTGTTTCAATCCATCATGACGGTGATATTCCGGCAAAAAGTGGAATGGGTTCAAGTTCGGCCTTTACTGTAGGGCTTCTTAAGAGTATGGTGGCTCTTGAAGGTAAGATTATTTCAAATGAGCAGCTTCTTAAAGATGCGATATATGTGGAGCAGGAACTCATAAAGGAGAATGTCGGTTCTCAGGATCAGGCATTTGCCGCATATGGAGGATTGAATTTGATTGAATTCAGTTCCAGTGGAGCAATAGAAGTGAATCCTGTCATTACAGATACTGGCAGGATAAAACTGTTTGAACAGCGGCTGATGCTGTTTTATACCGGCATTTCCAGAGTTGCATCTGAAATAGCCGGAGAGCAGATAAGGAATACAGATAAAAATTCGGAAAATCTACACAAGATGAAGAAACTTGTCGATGAATCCTTTGATATCCTTGTTTCGAGCAAAAGAAATATTGACGAGTTCGGGGAAATGCTCAATCATACCTGGAGTCTTAAGAAAACTCTTTCCTCCCGGATAAGCAACGAAGATACTGATAAGCTATATGAAATGGCTTTGAAAGCTGGTGCAATGGGGGGGAAATTGCTCGGGGCTGGAGGAGGGGGATTTATGCTTCTTTATGTGCAGCCTGAAAAGCAGAATGAAGTGAAAAATGAGCTTTCCGGCTATCTTCATGTCCCTTTTAAATTTGATTTTGGCGGTTCAAAAATACTCGTGTACCAGCCCTAATATGGGAAAATGATGAATTGATGAAACGGTGAACTGTTGAAATGATGAATTGATGAGAAGTTTTAACTCGTTGAACTGATTTTCGCATATTCAATTCGCCGATTCGGCATTTGATCGATTAAACAAATCAACGTTTCCCCAATTCAACAGTTCAACATTTAAACGATTCAACGGGAAGAAATCATGCCTAAGCTGAATTGGTCTTTGATGGAGAACAACATTACTAGGGAAGACGTAAACGTCCTTATCAGGTTCCTTAAGGGAATGCCAAGACTTACCCAGTCTGAAAATGTGATGAAATTCGAAGATGAATGGTCAAAGTGGCTGGGAGTCAGATATAGTGTCTATGTAAATTCAGGCGCTTCAGCAAATCTGATAACAATTGCAACTTTAAAACAATTGGATGGTACTGGAGAGATAATTGTACCAACGCTGACCTGGGTCTCTGACATTGCTTCGGTTATTCAGAATGGTTTCAAACCGGTTTTTGTCGACATTAATCCAAAAAACCTGGCAATGGATGAGAATCAGGTTCTTTCAAAGATTACAAGAAAAACGAAAGCAGTATTTCTCACCCATGTGCAGGGATTTAATGGGCTGACTCACGGATTGTTGAAGGGAGTAAAGGAGAAAAGTATACCACTCATTGAAGATGTCTGCGAATCTCACGGCGCTACTTTCAGGAATAAGAAACTTGGGACATTCGGACTGGTTTCAAATTTTTCCTTCTATTTTGCCCATCACATGAGTACAATCGAAGGTGGGATGGTATGCACTGATGATGCAGATATATATGAGATGATAAGGATGTTCCGCTCGCACGGGATGGTAAGGGAATCTATGTCTCCTAAAATTAGGGAGAGATATGCTAAAAACAATCCCGGACTGAACCCTGATTTCATATTTGCCTTTCCTGCGTACAATGTGCGCAATACGGAAATAGGCGCTGTTCTCGGTCGCAGCCAGCTTAAGAAACTTGACGGCAACAACGAGAAAAGGAAAAGAAACTTCAAGATATTTCTGGAAAACCTTGACTCAGAAAAATACAGGATCGATTTTGATCTTGAAGGCAGCTGCAACTACGCCTTTAATCTTATAATAAGGAAACCTGATCCGGCATTTCGGGATAAGCTCGAAAAGACTATGAGAAAAGCCGGTGTCGAGTTCAGGAGAGGGAGTTCTGGCGGCGGCAACCAATTGAGACAGCCATACTTGAAGGGAATTGTCCATAGAAATGAGTTTAAGAAATATCCCGAAATAGAACATGTCCATTTCTTTGGTTATTATATTGGAAATTATCCGGGGCTGAAGAAGGATAGGATTATCAAACTATGCAAACTGCTGAACACGGTGAGTTGAAATGGTAAACCGAGGGGAATTGTTGAAATGTTGATTCGATGAACTGATTACCGTTTCAACGACTCATCAATTCCCCTCTTCAACAATTGCCCATCTCGACACTTAACGTCTCAAATTATCAACTCAACGATTCAACGTATTTTCGATTCATCAACTCAACGGTTCATCGTATCAACCATTCAACAGGAATATCAATGAAATACAAAATTCTAGTCACAGGCGGCGCCGGCTATCTGGGATCGGTACTTGTGCCGGAATTGCTCAGGGCCGGGCACAGCGTGATGGCGCTGGATAATTTCATGTACGGACAGAATCCCCTGATGGACTGTTGTGCGGACAGGAACTTTTCAGTCGTCAGAGGCGATGCGAGAGATGCCTCGCTGATAAAGGAGCTTGTGAAGGACAAGGACTTCGTGATACCCCTTGCCGCACTTGTCGGGGCTCCTCTCTGCGACAGAGACAGGATTGGCGCGGAAACGACCAACCGGGACGCCGTCAGGACCATTTGCTCCTCAATGTCCGAAGAGCAAAAGCTCATGATACCGATTACAAACAGTGGGTACGGGATTGGCGAAAAGGGGAAATTCTGTACGGAGGAGACCCCCCTCCGCCCCATCTCCCGTTACGGCATTGTCAAGGCGCAGGCCGAGGAGATAGCGCTTTCGAGGAAGAACTCCGTGAGCCTGAGGCTGGCGACCGTGTTCGGGGCAAGCCCCAGAATGCGCCTGGACCTTCTCGTAAACGACTTCACATACAGGGCGATGAAGGACAGGTTCATCGTTGTCTTCGAGGGGCATTTCAAGCGCAACTACATCCATATCAGGGATGTTGCCAGGGCGTTCATGCATGTCATGAATAATTTCGGCGGCATGAAGGGGCAGACCTACAATGTCGGACTGTCGGATGCTAATATTTCCAAACTGGAACTCTGTGCCAAAATCAAGACGCACCTGCCTAAATTCATATATATTGAAGCCCCTCTTGGCGAGGATCCAGACAAACGCGACTATATCGTATCCAATGCAAAGATTGAAGCCGCGGGATTTAAGCCGGCCTTTTCCCTTGATGATGGCATTCAGGAGCTTATCAAAGGCTTCACCATGCTTAACAATAGCAGATACAGCAACGTATGAGATATTGGAATGAAGCGCTGATTTGTTGAAGTGTTGAATCGTTGAAGTGTTGATTTGAACCTAAGACGGGCAGGAAATCCATATGTGGGGAACATTAAGGAAGCATGTCAAGAAATTTATAGCAAAATGAATCATTTCCGAAATTATCAGTTCAGCAACTCAGCAACTCAACGTTTCAACAAAACATCAAATTTCTATGCATAAAAAAGACATTCTATTCATACATCCCGGCAACCAGAAGAGAACCTATCAGCAGTTGGCCAACGAGTTTACTGCGATAGCGACCCCCTCCTGGACATCCCTCGCAAACGGGCATGTATCCGACAACTGGCAGGAATTCTCCCAGCACAGCTATGAAACGCGTCCTCTTCCGACCAAACACCTCTCGTCCGTCCAAGCGCTTGAATTCAGGGAAAAGGCTTTTGAAGCCTATTTCAAAAACCCCGACTATCTCGACTCCATCGAAGGCAAATTCGGTCTTAAGACAAGATGTCATATAGAAAAAATGAACGCCGTCAAGATCAAAAGAAAAATACGTGGAAACTAAAAAAGGAAGTAAACATGAAAAGTGTTCGCGAGTGCAAGGAATTAAAACGGCGAGCGTATCACATTCGCCATGACATGCTGAAAATGTGCGTCAAGGCCGGCACCGGCCACGTCACTTCGTCATCATCGTGCATTGAACTGCTTACCGCCCTGTATCACGGGGGGATAATGCGGCACGATCCGGAAAAACCCGAATGGGGCGGGCGCGACAGGCTGATACTCAGCAAGGGGCAGGCAAGCCCGGCCCTTTATACAATCCTTTCGGACTGCGGCTATTTCCCGAAAAAGGATCTCGACAAGTTTGCGCAGGCGGGAGGAAAGTTCGGGGTGCATCTTCAAAAGAGCGTTCCGGGCGTCGAAATCACCTGCGGCTCATTGGGACACGGGTTCGGGATAGCCGCTGGAATCGCTCTTGGCGCGAAGATGGACAGGGATTTGTTCCTGACCTTTGCGATATTGGGCGATGGAGAGTGCTATGAAGGTTCCATTTGGGAAACCGCGATGTTCGCAAGCCACAACAGGCTCAACAACCTTGTGGCGATTGTGGACCGCAACCACCTGTGCGTCACCGACTTCACCGAAAATCTCATTTCCCTCGAACCTATGGAGGACAAATGGCGTTCCTTCGGATGGGATGTTCGTAGAATTAACGGACATTCCTTTGACGAAATACTCGACTCACTGGGCGGCATCAGGAACAGATGCTCCAGCGATCCTCTCGTGATCATCGCCGACACCGTTAAGGGAAAAGGAATAGACTTCATGTCGAATGTCCCTCTTTGGCATGGTATTGCTCCGGGGGCGAAGGATGCGGAAGAGGCTTATGTTTCGCTGTCGGAAATGTGTGAAAAATGCGACAACTGCATCAGAAAGGACATAAGAAGATGAAACAGATTACGCAGAGAGACGCGTTCTGGAACAAAATATACCAGCTTGCGTTGAAAAATAAGGACATTGTCGTTGTAACCGCCGACATGGGAGCTCCTTCGCTTGACAGATTCAGGATAGACCTGCCCGGACAGTTCATAAATGTGGGAATAGCCGAGCAGAACGCGATACTTGTCGCGTCCGGGCTGGCGATGACCGGGAAAAGAGCGTTCGTCTATGCGATTGCCCCCTTCATCACGTTGCGCTGTCTGGAGCAGATCAGGGTTGAGAACAGCATAATGAACATCCCCATCACGATAGTCGGCGTCGGTGCGGGTTTCGGATATGAAGATTCCGGTCCAACGCATCACATGGTTGAAGACATATCCGTGATGAGGGCCATGCCGAATGTCACAATCAACAGCATTTCGGACAATGTGATGGCGATTTATTTTGCCGAAGCGTCCTGTAAAATGACGAATACAAACTACATTCGACTCGATAGACAGCCCTCGCCTGACATCTATAGGAAAGGGCATGACTTTTCTACGGGCGTGTCAAGGATTGCGGATGGAAAAGACGGCTGCATAATCGCAACAGGCAGAATAATCAACAATGCGATCGAGGCCGCTAAGAAACTGAATAAAAACAGAGGGCTGAATCTCAAAATAATAGATATTTATACCCTTCCCGTAAATGATAAGGCGCTGTTGAAGGAAATCAAAGGGGTTCCATGGATAGTTACGCTTGAGGAAAACTGGATTACAGGCGGAATGGGCTCGGCGGTACTTGAGGCGCTTAACGACAACGCCGTTTGCATGCCTGTAAAAAGAATGGGACTCGCATTTGAAAAGGGCTATTCGTATGTTTACGGAGGGAGAAACCTTATCCATAAGTCCTACGGGATTGATGCGGACGGCATAGAAAAGGCGGTCTGCGAGTTTCTGTAATCCGTGTGGGCCGGAATCCTGAAGTCGGCGTTTCGGACCTGAAAAGGGAAGAATAGAACGTAAATGAACAATATCACGGCAATAATTCTTGCAGGCGGTGAGGGGATAAGGCTCCAATCAGTTGTCAGCGATTGTCCAAAAGTCCTCGCGGAAATCAACGGCAGGCCTTTCATAA
This sequence comes from Lentisphaeria bacterium, assembly GCA_020056205.1. GTDB lineage: Bacteria > Verrucomicrobiota > Lentisphaeria > Victivallales > GWF2-50-93 > JAGVIF01. The sequence goes on from JAGVIF010000186.1 coordinate 6,274, forward strand.
CATATCTGCTTGACCAGCTTGTTGAATCAGGATTTCAAAGCGTTGTCCTGTGCACCGGATACAAGGCCGAAATGGTTGAAAGGGCGATAGGAGTATCTTACAGGAGCATGAGGGTGTCCTATTCCGTTGAAGAGCGTCCGCTTGGCACTTTCGGAGCCATAGCAAAGGCCTCGCTACTGGCTGAGGAGGAGAATATACTTGCGATGAACGGGGACTCATATATTGACACTTCGCTGTCTGAATTCGTGGACTGGGGATTGGGCAATCGGGTAAAAGCTGGAATCCTTCTTGCCCAGGCGCTCGACTCTTCAAGGTATGGACGTGTTTCAATGGGGAAGGATGGGAAGATTATTGCGTTCGAGGAAAAGAAGGATTCGTGCAGTCCCGGCCTGATAAACGCCGGCATTTATTTCCTTCCCATCTCAACCATCCGTCAATTCAACAGTCCAACAGTTCAACCTCTCAACAATTCAACCTCTCAACAGTTCAACAATTCAACATTCCTCTCCATTCCTCATTCAATAGAAAAGGAAATCTTCCCCTCGCTTGCGGCGGCTGGGGATCTTCATGGGTATCCGGTTAATGCGGATTTCATAGATATCGGGACGCCTGAGTCGTATGGGAAGGCAAAAGAAATCTTTGCAGATAGATGACGGACGGCAGATGACAGAGGCGGCTCTCAGTTATTAGCTAATACCTATCAACTAACAACTATGACCCCTCAGCTCTCAGCTCGCCGCTCTCAAGTCAGCGACGAACTGCGAATTTCGCAGTTTTATCAATAAGAAACTGCCTAAGGAAGAGACACGCTGAAGTCGAAGATCCCGAGCTGCGGGGCCTCGGGGTCGAAGATCTCGTGTCCGCAGGAGCTCGGGGCTGTGAGTTCCAACGGCAGTTTCAAAGGAGAGGCAGGAAAGGGGATTGAAGCTTGAACCTGAATCCGTGACGGATTCGACATAAATGATTCATAACATGTTGATAATCAAATAATAAACTCATTTTTCCACAAACATGGCCGATCCCGATCCCGGCCCCGACCCGAATGGCGCTAAGTTAAGGATTTCGAAAAAAGTAACTCGGGTTTATCTGACCCGAGAGTCGCGGGTCAAATAGACCAGCGCTACTTCAAATTGTTCTTATCTTAGCGCCATTCGGGTCGGTGAATATTTGCGCGGCATATCTGTCCCGATGCGCTGACGCGATCGGGAAGACTTGGAGGCCACGAAGTGGCTTTAATAAAGTGGCTTCGCCACCTGGCGCCGCGTCAACGATAAAGTGTCAGTGAAGATTGCGATTATTACGGATGCCGGGGAGGGTTGGATGAGATGGGGGCTACAAAAGTAGCTACTATATCCGACCTGTCTTCACCTGACACTTTACGGTTGACGCGACATTAAGTGGTTAAAGGATCTTATGAATAAATGTAAAGATACTGATCTCTGCCGTCTGCCTGCCCTGAGTTTGTCGAATGGGTGTCATCCGTCCTCTGTCCTCCCTCGTCTCCGCAACTGCAAGTTGCTCGTATTCGACTTTGACGGAGTAATGACCGACAATCGCGTCCTCGTTTCTGAAGACGGTGAGGAATCAGTATTCTGCAATAGATCTGATGGGATTGGAGTTAATATTCTGAGGAAATCTGGATATAAGATGCTCATTCTGTCAACCGAAACGAATAAGGTTGTTGAGGCAAGGGCCGACAAGTTAAAGTTACCTGTCCTTTACGGTGTCGACAACAAAAAGATAGCTTTGTCTCAATATTGCAGGAAGAATAAGATTAAAATGTCTGAAGTATGCTATGTCGGAAATGACATAAATGACTTGGAAGTCATGAAAATTGTAGGGTTTCCTGTCTGTCCTGCTGATGCATATCCCGAGATCAAGGGAATCTCATCTTATGTTACGAAGACGAAAGGTGGATACGGAGTTGTCAGGGAGTTAGCAGAACTAATTATCTAAGGAGCCAGTTGCAAAAGTCATAAACCGCGCCGTTGCAGATGCCATCGGAGGGCTCGCAAGTATTTCTGGCAGGGGCAATACCCGCGGCGGTCTTGC
>JAGVIF010000052.1 GCA_020056205.1 Lentisphaeria bacterium
AAAAACAGTTTTAAACTGACCGATCCGCTGATCTACGTCCGGGCATATGCGTGGAACGAAATGTCAATGTCAAAACTGCAAACCACGGATCCTGTCTGTCGGCAGATCGAGAATTTTTTCCGCAGAGAATTGTTTCACGCCACGTTTGCCGACGATTATATTTTTGAACCCTGGTATACAGTTAACTGCGCGCACAAATGCGGAGGCTGGGGAGTGGACTATAAACGGCATTTTGCGGGGGAACTGGATACTCTGGAAAGTTATAAAGACGATTACTTTCTGAAAGACCTGGCGGATGCCGGGAAATTGCGGGCGCCATTCCATTCCATAGATGAAAACGACACCGCCCTGAATTTCGAACAGGCGCATGACCTTATCGGCGACATCATGACCGTGAATTTGTGCCGGGGCCCGATTTACCACAATTTCTCCGCGGATTTGTCTACCGATTTAGGACATCTGCGCGGTATTGAGAACATCATGCTGGACATGTATGAAAACCCGGAATGGCTGCACAATCTGCTCCGCTTCATGAGCGACGGCGTACTGCGGGCGCATGACCAGGCCGAAGCCGCCGGCGATATCGGATTGACCTTCTCTTATAATCAGGCCATGGCTTATGCTGAAGAGTTACCGGACCACGCCCCGAACGTCAACGGCGTAAAACGCGAACAACTCTGGTGCTTCACTTCGGCGCAGGAATACACCCTGGTCTCTCCGGAAATGCACGAAGAGTTCCTGTTGCTATATCAGCTGCCGATAATGAAAAAGTTCGGACTGGTTGCTTACGGTTGCTGCGAAGACCTGACCAATAAAATCAGCATGTTGCGGCAAATTCCCAACCTGCGCCGCATCGCGGTCAGCCCATTCGCAAATGTCAAAAAATGCGTGGAACAGATAGGCGCGGATTACGTCATCAGTTACCGGCCCAGCCCGGCGGACATGGTGGCTTACGGATTCGACGAATCCCGTATCCGGAAGATACTGAAGCGCGACCTCGAATATCTTAAAGGAACATATTTCGATATTACCCTTAAAGACGTTGAAACCGTACAATCAGACCCGGACCGCATCCGTCGCTGGGTCGCTTTCACCCGCGAAATAATCGCGGAAAATTGTAGTTGAACGGAACGCGGGCATGCCGATCAAGATCAGAATTTGAATCAAAGAGCATTAAAAAAAACGGGAAATATTCAGAAAGTCAACTTTTTAATGTCAACACTATTACGTCAACAGGAGAAATAGCGCATGGAATTGAGAGGAAGCCGTTTCCGTGTCCGGGCCAGCTCCGCCACGGACGAGTTCGAGAGAATACAGTATTGGCGCGCCGGAAGATGGCGCTCAGCGGGGGAAGTGAAGTACCATGTCAAGTACTGGACGATGCCCAAGGGCGCTCCCGTCACCGTGCGTCTTGATGAATGCCGGACCACTGGAAATATGCTCGCGCTCCACAAGGATGTCGGGGGGCTTGGACTTTTCCTGATCGTGTATTCGCTTGAAAAGGGGAGCGGCGCGTTGCGTATCCGCTGCCAATTCACGTCCACGGCGTCAACCACTGTCCGCATCGGTATCTTCTTCCTCGGCTTCGACTTTCCGCCGGATTGCCGCTCGACCCGTCTCCTGTCAGGCTGCTACTGCGGATCTTCGATGAAAAACCACAGTCTTCTCTGGCGCTTCGAGTACGATGACCGGAAAGGGCTGTCGCAGATGGCTCCGGCTATCGACCAGAAGCTGGCGATGTATCCGACGACGCGGACTTCGCATCAATACCTTGCGCTAAGCTTTCCTCCGTCATACGCCGACGGCGTGGCGGAGGCGCCACCCGGCGCATCGGTCAATGGCGCGTTTATCGTCGAGGTTCGTGGAGAGAACATATGGGATCCGTTCCTGAAAAAAAGGGAGTTGGCGCGGCTGTCCGATGCCAATGCGGTTTCTACACCCCGCTTTTCCTACCGTGAGTATCTGGCGAACTGGGAGCGCTACATCAGGGATCCGGATCTCTGGGTGCCGCTCGGCGATGACATGGGAATGTTCCACGTCGGGTTTTACGGCATGCTGAGCGAGTGGAAGAACGGCGGTCCGTTCGGATATTCATTGGACGGCAAGCCATTCAGCCCCAAGAACCTGCATGACCTTGTATACGGCTCGCGGCGGATCGGCGGCGCGGCGCTGGGCTGTCGTCAGGAAAATGCGATCCAGTGCGAGATCGCCTGGGGCAACGGCGGCAACTCGATGGTCGCCTACGCGCTGTTTAATTATGGCACGGCATGGTCCGTCAACTTTGCCCGGCGGATCATCAACGCCATACTTGGCCTCCGCGGACGCGGATTCCTGATTCCCGATGGACCCTTGCGGAACGCTTGGATCGGCGCCTACGAGGCGCGGAGCGGACGCTTTCAGGATCATTACGGCTTCCAGCAGGTGTTCATCCCTGATCAGGGATTCGTTAACTACTTCCTGGCGCGCTGCCAGCTCGAGGGACATGTAAAAGATCCGAGGATCGTCGAGGCCATCCGACGGAACTGCGATGAATTTCTGTTGCCGCTTGAGAAACGGTTCGGTCATCTTCCCAACGCTTTGTGGGAGGACGGCACGGCCGGCTACTCTCGCGAAGGATATCGCTACGACCGTCCGAACGCGCCTGGAATCGCCATGTCCGCCCTCAGCTTCATCGTTCTTCACAAGCTTACCGGCGATAGGAAGCATCTCCAGACCGCCGAGCGGTTTCTGATCGAAAACCTCAAACCGCTGATAGACGCATCGGAATTCGGCTTCCTCGAATATGACCACAACGGGCATGACAGTGCGGGAGCCTGCATGATCCTCATCGCCCTCGCCGAGTATCTTGAGCTGCAGGGCGTGGGTTGTTGCGCGCAGGAGGCGCGGAGGCTCCAGGACGCAGTGTTCCACTACCTCTTGAGCTTCCGACATGAGCATGACTACTTCCTCTACAAACATTCGAAGAACACTGTAGGCTGGGGCGGGATTCCGATAAACAAGCATGGTTTCATGCATGGCTTCACCAAGGGTAGCACACAAGGAACCTATTGCGAGCACACCAGGTGGGACTACCCTTACGCGCTGCTACGCACCGCCCAGACCTCGCGCCGGGCTGCGATCGCCCGCATGGCCGCGATCAACCACCTCAACTACCTCACGTATCAGCAGTTTGTGAACCCCACGCTCCCAAAGGGCTACGGCGGCATCACCGAACACACTGCCCACAGCACCTACGTCCAGGACACGACGCACCTCATCCACTCCACGCCGCTCGCGATGATAATGATGGGAGGACGACAGGAAATACCCTGCAGCGTGAAGGTGGGACGACACATGAACTGATAGAAATATTTGAAAATTATTTGAAAGCCCTATTTAAAAAAAAATAATTTGAAAAAATAATTTGACAACTAAAATTCTGGATGTATTATCGTATCATCAGACCAAAATAAAATGTGAAATCCGTTCATGGAGGGTCGCGCCCGCCGCGACCGAATGAAGAAAAGGCTGACGACGATGCGTAACATCTTTGGAGTGCGAAGCCCCTGTGCCCCGATGTCCTATGGAATGGAATCGGGATCTTCGACTTGCATCCCGAGACCGCGGGCGCTCGTGGACTTCGCTTTGGATTATCTTAAAAAATTTTAAAGCGGCGCAGGCGCGCCGCAGTCCAAAGTCAGGCTGAATCGCCTGACAAAAAACGAAAAATTCAGAAATAAATTAATCCACCGATGAACACAGATAGACACCGATGAATAGGAAAAATAGAGAGAACGGGCAATGAAAAGTAAAAATAAAAAAATATCTGTGTTAATCGGTGTTTAAAATACAATTTCCTATACGATTTAATTAAAAATGGAGGAAAATCAATGTCAAAGATGCGAGAATCGTTCGGGGGCTCACTTGATCCCCAAAATAAAACCGTCAAGCCGTTAAACCGTCAAACTGTAAAACCCAAAATTTTTACTCTGATCGAACTTTTGATTGTCATTGCGATAATCGCAATTCTCGCGGCGCTACTTTTGCCGGCGCTGAAAAGCGCGAAAGACTCGGCAAGGACCTCGTTCTGCTTGAGCAATATGAAACAGATTGGCTTAGCGATGAACTCATACGCGGATGATTATGGCGGGTTTTTTCCATCGCATAATATGGGAGCGATAGGAGTAGGTTGGAATGTGGCAGCTTGGAAACTGGCCGTGTCAACGGAGATGTACAACTGGGTTCGAACACCGCTCAATGTGGGTGACTTTGCCAAACTGAAAAAGGGTACCATTTTCGATTGTCCTTCAATGCCTTCGGAGACGCGGGATTTAACGGGGGCTAACACTGAGAAAATCGGGGGTGTCGGTTTTAATTATTATTGGATTGAGGTTCGACCGGACGCTTGGCCGGCCACTGCGGCAAGCCAGACGACCTATCGTCCGCTGTCGCGCATAGACAAACCGTCCGAGACTATCATGCTGGGTGACACTTACGATACCGCGGATGCTGCGGTTTGGTATTGGTCAACTTATCTCTATCCTCCGAACATTTTAGGGCCGCCGCCGTATGGACTCGGCAATCGGCATCGGAACGGGATCAATGTGGTGTTTTACGACGGCCACGGCCAATGGTACTCAGGGACAGCACTGAGAAATCAGGTGGGTCTCTACAAATATGATCCATAGTAAAAGTGGCGTGCATTTCCTTTCAGGTTCACAGTTCAACGGTTCAACGGTTCACGGTTCAGAGGTTGGAAAAACATGAAAATCGAGCGTTTTGAAGATGCGGAAGTGCAAAGTGAACTTTATGTCGCCATGGAC
>JAGVIF010000213.1 GCA_020056205.1 Lentisphaeria bacterium
GCAAGACCGCCGCGGGTATTGCCCCTGCCAGAAATACTTGCGAGCCCTCCGATGGCATCTGCAACGGCGCGGTTTATGACTTTTGCAACTGGCTCCTATGTATATTATTCGCAACCGCTATCGTTATCGTAGCCGCAACCGATTGAAAAGCAGCCGGAATTCAGGAGTCAGGATTCAGAATTTCCAATTTCTTTTACCGCAGAGAACACAGAGTTTTATTTATTTCCGATTTCAAATTTTTCACCACAGTGACACAAGGGACATAAGGGACATAAGGGACACAAGGGACACAAGGAACATATTATTTTTTGATTTGGTGATTTAGAGATTTGGAGATTTTTAAATCGCGCAATCATCCAATTATCGACACTTTGACACTCTGACACTCTCAATTTTTCGCACTTCTCAATCGTTTTCTTCATTCGATTATGGATTTCGCATTTTATTTTCAGGAGGCTCTAAATCAAGGATAGAGGCTTTGATGAGGCCGACTTGATCGCTTTCAACCATCCGGAGACTTCGGACTTCTCAGGGAAGCTCTTAAGGTCAAGAAGCGCGTAGTTTTTGCCGATGCGCCCGCACTTGGAGATTCCCAGCGGATGATACGGCACAACTTCGATTTGCAGGATTGAATTCAACCTTGCCGCCAGTTCCCCTACGGCCTTGAAATGCGCCTCCCTGGTGTTTAGCCCGGGGATCAGGGGACAGCGCAATATTATCCTTGCGTTTTCCGAATTGAGGAACTCGATACTTTTCAGGATCGGCTCAAGAGGCATGCCGGTATATTCCAAGTGTCGTTCAGGATCAGTCTCCTTGATGTCAAAAAGGTAGATATCTATATATGGCAGAGTCTCGGCATAGCGTTCGACGGGAGCCGAGCCGCAGGTCTCCATGCAGACGTGCAGCGCATGCGCCTTGGCCCCCTTGAGCAGGGACATAGTGAACTCGAATTGGAACATCGGCTCGCCGCCGGAAAGGGTCATTCCCCCTCTGGAATTGTTGTAGAAAACCCGGTCCTTCAAGACTTCGCCCAACACTTCCTCCACGCTCATAGATTTCCCGATAATCTCGCGAGCCCCTGAGTAGCATGTCTCAACGCATTTTCCGCACCGGACGCAACGCGAGCGATCGAAAATTCCGTCATGTATCGCGCGGAAAGGGCATGCAATTTCACATTTGCCGCATCCAACGCATTTTTGCGGAACAAAAGATATTTCCGGCCTAATATCCTGAGATTCAGGATTGTGGCACCAAAGACAGTGCAAGGGACAGCCCTTCAGGAATACAGCGGTCCGTATCCCGGGGCCATCGTGAATTGCAAATCTCTCGATGTCGAAGACAATGCCTTTTTGTGCAAGATCATTATTCATATGGTATGTTCGCTTCTTTGGATGACCATGTCCTGCCATTCCTTTGAAAGCGTGGCGAAGCGGGCTGACCAACCGGATACGCGCACAGGGAGGTTCGGGTATTTCTCCGGATGCGACTGCGCATCGCGCAGCAAGTCCGTATCAACCACGTCAATCTGCATGAAGATTCCGCCCAGACTGACGAATGACTTCATGATGGCGACGAGTGCGGCAAGTCCGTGTTCACCTTGAGCGCTCGACGGCAGCACCTTCAGGTCCAATGCCGTGCCGCATGGCAGTTTTGAGAAATCTACCGAACAGTGTGATTTGATAACGGCGGTGGGGCCTTGCATATCCGTGCCGGGAGTTGCGGAGAAGTTTGGAGCAAGAACGTCACCCTTGTGATGACCGGACGCGGCGGCAGAACGGTTCGACAAATATGCGGAACCCTCGCGTCCGAAGGTACTTATGCCGGCAGGTCTCAGGATGCCGAGCCGCTTCGGAACCTTCGCGACAAGCTCTGTGAAATCATTAAAAACCTTCCGCATCATGCTGTCCGCCTCTGCGGAATCGTTCCCGAAAAACTCGAAATCCCTCCGAATGCGTTGCCTGAGATCCTCGCGGCCGTTCCAGTCGTCGCGCAAAATAGCCGCAAAATTACGGAGGGTCATTTCCTTCGCCTCATACACCAGCTTTTTGATCACCAGCAGGCTGTTGACTATGTCGGGCAGGCCGCCGGGATGCGGAGACAGTACCGTGTATTTAGGTCCGAGATCATAGTAGGATCGGGCCTTCTCGACACAGCCCTCGACAAGCAAGGAAACCAGGGGGGTGGGATGAGCCGACCTGTTGCCTGAGTTCAGAAGGCTGGCGATCTGGAAGGCGAGACGGTTTTTGAACTCGGCGTAGAGGGACTCGAAGTCCGCATACTCCACCGTGTCCGTGTTCACAGGTCCAAGGCCAAGCGTCTCCTGTAGAAGGCATAGGGCATCGAAAGGCTGGTAGCTGAAGCATGTCTTTCCCGGTATCAGAATCTCCCAGCAGCCGTCATTGGCGAAATTCCTCGCCTCCTCGAGAGGATAACCGAATTTGACAAGTGTTGGAATGATTCTGTCCTCGTTGTAGATGGCGATGATGCCGCCACCAAGCCTTTGGACTTCCGCAATCCTTCTTAAAAGTTTTTCAGGGCTTTTCTGCGAAATTCGCACTGCAATCGGGAAATCGCTTATGCGCAGTTCCTCGACGACATCGAGCACAAGATATGTAACTTCGTTTGTTATTTCCCTTCCTTCCTCGTCTATTCCGGCGATAATGATGTTCTGGTAGAATTGAGCGTCACCACTGCCTTTGCCATCGGCGGTGATCCACTCGCAACCCTTGATCCAAAAATGGGCTATCGTCTCACGGGCATCATTGATTGTGATAGCGCCTGCGTCCAAATCACGGCGCAGATGCGGACCTAACATTTTGTCAATCCGTCCGATTCCGCTCCAATTGCCGCAGAGCCTCTGAAAATCCCAGAGCATCCAGAGCGACTGGACAGCCTCGCGGAAGTTTTTCGGCGGATTTTCGGGAACGTTTCGCAACCCGGAAAGAACTTGTTTATAATTTTTCCGCATATCTCCCGTGGACACAGATGCAAGCCGTTCCAGCTCGGCAACGTGGCGGCCATGCCAGCTATTTGCCGCGTCAAGACAAACAATCATCGCGCGCAGAAGATCCTCGCCGTCGGTATTGAGATCATTTCGCCCGAGCCGTTCGACGATCTCGGCGCGTATTCCCTTGTATCCCATATTGATGGCCTTCTCAAAATCAATTGTTGTGTGGCTCACGGCGCTGAGAAGCGCTGGGGCAGGAGCAAGCGGGCGCTTGCTGATCCAGTCGCCATCGGGAACGTTTCGCGCGCGGTATGACTGCGTCAGGAGCGGCACTGAATGCTGCGTCGCCTCCTTGAGGGTGGCGGCGCCGGCGAGTTTTTCCTCAGGCAGCAAGCGCAGGGGGGCGTTCTCCGCGATCAGCCTGACCGCTTCGGCGTACTGCTGGTTCAGTGACGGCATGGACAGGTAGAATTCCTGAGGGATGGCAAATTCTGCATCTCTCATGGTTCGTCCGAACTCACCCGAGAGATAGCGCGCGGCAAGCTTACGCGTCGAGGCTGAAAGCCGGCATGTCGGTTTGAACCCGGGAAAAACTCCGGCGCTTATTTCATCGGCCGAGACTTTTTTATCTGCATTCATTTGCTTCATTATTTCATTTTCCTTCCCATTTGTTCACCGCAGAGACGTCCCGATGCTTTGAGGATCGGGATAAACTCCGCCCGCTGAGTTTTATTTCTTTATTTCCAAATTCCCGATTTTGAATTCAATTATTGAATCGGACGGATCGGACATATTTTTTTCGCGCTCCCGAACTCTTAGTATTTGGTGATTTTAAGATTTGGAGATTTGGAGATTTTTCAATCCTTCAATTTTCCAATCATCCAATCACCAGATTCTACAAGATGACTCTGCTACACTTTCGCATTTCTCAATCATTTTCTCGCACAAAGGCATCCCGATGTCTATCCGAGAATCGGGATTATTATCGTTATCGCTGTCCCTTTTGTCCTTTCTGTCCCTTTTGTCCTTTATCTTTAAGTTTCATTTTGATAAAACCCCGAGGCGCAAGCACTCGGGGTCGGTCGCTGAACCTTTTTTCCTTTTTTCTTTCCTTCGTCATTGGATATTCCGTGTTGGATATTGGATATTCATGCGACCCATTCGATTTAAGAAAGATCCCTTATTTTTAACTGTTTTACTTTGGCGGTCTAAAGTCGAAGATACCGAGTCGTTAGACTTCGGGGAGCCGCCCTACTTAAAGTTTTTTTTAAATATGCTTAATAATAGCATGAGCTTGTTGAATAATCAATGAATAACACTATTGTAATCATATACATAACTACTGTAGTCAATCATGGATGACCGCTTATGGATAAACTTTTGGAGATAATTCCTCCGGACGCAGTTTCTGCGGATTTCATCGATGCCTCGCGTGGGGAAGCCACTTTGAACGGAGCTATCCACATTAAGACTGTACCTTATTGCATTGCCGTGATTCCGGTTGTCGGCAGATATGAGGTCATTACCCCGGACGCCTCCGTGAGGATTGGTTCGGGGGAGGCATTGCTTACGCCATCGAACCTCCCGCTAAAATTCATACATAACGGCGACCCGAAAAGGAAATTCATGATGAAGATGAAGTGGGTTCACTTTCGTTTCAGCGTTTTCGGTGCGATTGACTTCACTTCCATGCTCGATATGCCATTGAGGCTGGATATTGCGGTAGCCGCGAAATTCGGGGAACTGATTGATGAATTGCTGCGCCTGAAGGAATCGGAAACAGGTATTGCGGGGCTGGCCAGGCGCGGTGAACTCGGATTCAGGCTTCTCAGTCTTGTCTGCGCGGTGTCGAAGCCTAAGGAGGGCTCTCTCGGTTTTCTCGAAAGTTCACAGAGGTTGAGGCCGGTTCTCGACTATATGAAAAGAAGTCTGGCATTGAAAACCAACGTCGCCAAACTTGCGAAACTCGCAAATCTTTCACCATCGCGCTTCCATACGGTGTTCAGGGAAATAGCAGGAACCGGTCCAATGGAGCATCAGAAGAAACTGCGTTTGAACGCCGCCTTCAGGCTTGTCATGACAACCGATGAAAAACTAAAGTCCATCGCCGAGAAAACAGGATTCTGCAACGAATTCCATCTCAGCCGCGACTTCAAAAGGAATTACGGCA
>JAGVIF010000591.1 GCA_020056205.1 Lentisphaeria bacterium
TATGAAATCATACTTCGCCGCAAAATCCTCGACATACCGCTTTGGGTATGCCTCCGGTTTTGCGGCTCGTCTGAATTTCACAATCTCCTTCATCGGCGCCGGTTTTGACTTTTGCAACTGACTCAAAGGCTTGACCTGCTCCTTCAAGCCTGTACTTTACAAGCTCGCTACTCATACCTTAACACCTTCCTTGTCAACAAATATATGCAAGTCCTTTTTTATTAAATATTTAAATTTTTACAGACAGATTCCAGTACCCCTCTCATGAAATATGGACAAAATTGACATTTATGAATTAGATTTTAATCGCGGCAACGAATCAGGATATGAAGCCTGGCAAAAGAGCAATCGAAAAAGACGCGAGACAATTTTAAAGGAATGGAGCATCCCGCTTTTTGAAAAAGTAACAGTCTCTCTTACTTTTGTTGAAGGCGAACACGTCGGTTATCTCGATCTGACAGAATACCCCTCCGTTGTGAACAGAAAAAAATATGCTCCGTTGAAACTTAGGCTCAACCTTAGCGGACAAGAATTCGAACTCGGAGAGTCTCCCCACATCGAATTCACAAGCGATGACATAAAACAAATCGTCCGTCTCAATCCGGCCATTCCTTGATAGCAAGTTCAGAATTTTCTCCATCAAGTACGCTAATCAAATATTTTGTCAAATCCATCACGGATTCAGGAGTTCAGCAAACCCCGTCCCTTGCTGAACTTAATACGAAAAGAAAAATGCAAAATCGGCGCGTTCGGTTGAAAATCGGCGCTTTTGAGGTAGAATAAAGCGCAAACGCAAACGGAGAATTCATTTTGGAAGATTTTGATTTTAACAATTTGGCGATAAGAATTTACGGTTGTCCTGTTCTTAAAAAGAAGGCTTCACCGGTCGAAAAGATTGACAGGAAGCTGAAGCTCTTTGGAGATAAACTCTTAAAGTTTATGATGGAATATGACGGAGTGGGACTTGCCGCTCCGCAGATAGGGGGCGGCGTCAGAATGATAGCTTTATCAGTGCCGCGTCCGGATCCGTCTAAGTTGAACAGGCCGTTGAGTCCGGGGGAAGAACTGCTTGGCGGAAAAATGCCGACATTAATAATCAACCCCGAAATTTTATCTTTCAGCGATGAAAAGGGACGGCGCGAGGAGGGATGCCTGAGCGTTCCGGGAATTTTCGCGAAAGTTGAAAGGCCGGTGAAAATTATCTTTAGAGGGCTTGTCAATTACGACGAAGATATTACTATTGAATGCGCCGGATTGCTCGCAAGAGCTATTCTACACGAAATAGACCATCTTGATGGAATCCTTTTTGTGGACAGGCTCGACAAGAAGTCTTATTCAAAGATAAAAAAGAAGCTTGAACTTCTTAAAAAGGAGGCCGTGAAAAATGATTTTATCAGGACGGACAAGGGAGTATGAGCGCAAACCCTGAAAAAATTGCCCCAAAAAAAGAGAGCGAAGGATTTATCCCCGTTTTGTTTGCCGTCTGCCTTGGCGCCGGCGTTTTTGTCCGCATAGCAAAGCTCCCGTTTTCAAAGACGCTGTTTCATTTTGCGCTTATTTCAATTTTATGCTCAACCGCTTACGTTGTCATGAGAGCGCCTCCGTTGATGAAATTGACATCGCGGTATTGCGAGACGCTCAAGACGTATTTCGGAGGGGTGGAGTTTAAGAGCGAAGGAGTCTTGCCTCTGAATCGAAAAGATGAAGTCAGAACGGTAAAAATTGGGAAGACAAGGATAGACTATATCCCCCGAAAAGATATAGAATACAAGATTGGGAATGACGACGGCGCCGTCAATGGCGTAATATGGATTCCGGATTCGCCGGTTTTCTGGTATAAAACAGGGGATGAATATAAGTTTTTTCCGCTTTTATCAGGCTTCAGGCGCGTGCGGGAGTCATCCGGAACAACGTCAAAGCTTGATGCGGTTCTCGCTTCCGCTAAAAAAAACAGCTTTGATGTTTCGGCGTACACGTCGGAGCCTTCCATTGATTTTGGCGACGCGAAAAATACGGTTTTCGTTCTTGCCGCCGGAGTATATTTTGTCGGAATCATGCTGAATATAATTTCCTCAATCTCTCTGTATTCGATTATAATACTCAGTATTTTTTCCTTTTTCGGGAACAAACTTCTTGAACATATAAAGCCGTTTAATTTTTTGTCGGTGATTATCTATTCAAGTTTTCCCGGCCTGATAATAGCGACCATATACAGCGGGCTTGACCTTCCGTTTCTTGATTTTAAAACGGTGTGTTTTATTTGTTTCTCGGTATATATGATGTTTGTGATAAACAAATTGCAGAATAAGTTATTGCCGGTGA
>JAGVIF010000067.1 GCA_020056205.1 Lentisphaeria bacterium
GCAAGACCGCCGCGGGTATTGCCCCTGCCAGAAATACTTGCGAGCCCTCCGATGGCATCTGCAACGGCGCGGTTTATGACTTTTGCAACTGGCTCCATAGTTCACTGAATATGTACATTTGAAATACATGCAAGTCATTTTCTTTTAAATATTTACATTATTATGGACGGGCTCTGTAGCGGCCGAGCCAATTGCGAAACTCAAAACATGAAATACACACACGTATGAATCTGCCAAACAAAATAACTGTGGCGCGAGTCGTGATGATATTCATCTTTCTCGTCATATCAAACACCGACGATGTGATAAAACCGGAATACAAAGAACTATGGAAAATAATCGGATTTATGATTGCGATTGTCGCGGGAATCACCGATTTCCTCGACGGATACATCGCCCGCAAATACAATATGGTAACCGATTTCGGACGCCTCATGGACCCTGTCGCCGATAAAATATTCGTAACAACCGCCTTCATAGTCCTTGTCGAAAATAAAATCCTCTCCGGCTGGATAGCAGTAATTATCATTTCAAGAGAATTCCTCGTGACAGGCCTCAGGCTGATGGCCGCCTCAAAAGGAGAAGTCATCCCGGCCGACACCACAGGCAAACTCAAAACAACAATGCAGATGCTCTTCCTTATACTCGGCGGCGCAGTATGGGTCGAATGGATATCCAAAACAGATTCCATCTTCTTCAATTCCGATGTCAGAATTTTCTGGAATCTGTGCACATCGAGCATAATCATTCTGACACTTTATTCGGGAGCCTCTTATTTCATCAGGCACAGAAAACTTTTTATCTCAAGTTCAATATAAAAAAAAGAGGCGCATTAAAATGACTTTATGGCACGGAAGATTCGCAAAAAGCCCGGCAAAATCCGTCCGCGAAATAAGCGAATCCATATCGTACGACAAAGAACTCTACGAGGAGGATATCAACGGAAGCAAAGCGCACGTCGCCATGCTTGCCGAACAAAAAATCATCCCGCTCTCCTCGGCAAAAAAAATATCCTCGGCGCTTGACCAAATAAAAAAAGAAATAGAAAACCAAACTTTCCCCTTTTCGGAAGAACTCGAGGACATTCACATGAACATCGAAAAGGCGCTGATTGACAGACTCGGCGGCGACGGCGCGAAAGTTCACACGGCAAGAAGCAGAAACGACCAGGTGAACCTCGACACAAGGCTTTACATGAGAAAAAAAATAAGAGCCATATCGGAAAATATCAGGGAATTGCAAAGATCCCTCATCTCAAAAGCCTCTGAATATAAAGACGTTATAATGCCGGGATTCACCCATTTACAGCACGCGCAGCCGATCCTCTTCGCCCATCATCTGCTCGCATACTGCGAAATGTTTGAGCGCGATATTGACCGCCTCGAAGACTGCCTGCGCAGAGTCAATGTAATGCCTCTCGGCTCAGCGGCTCTCGCCGGAACCACACTGCCGATAAACAGAAAATCCACCGCGGAAAAACTCGCCTTCCCGAAAATTTCTGAAAACAGCCTCGACGCCGTAGCCGACAGGGATTTCATCTGCGAATTCCTCTCCGCTCTTGCGATTTTCGCAATGCACATATCAAGGCTCTCCGAAGATATAATCCTATGGGTCTCGCAGGAATTCTCGTATGTCTCTCTCGGCGATGAATTCTGCACCGGCTCAAGCCTCATGCCGCAGAAAAAAAATCCCGATGTGGCCGAACTGTGCAGAGGAAAAACCGGCAGGCTCTACGGCAACCTTATCCATTTGCTCACTATATGCAAGGGACTTCCGCTGTCATACAACCGCGACCTCCAGGAAGACAAAGAACCACTCTTCGATTCAGTAAAAACCGTCGAAAAAATACTCGCAGTCTATCCGCAAATGATCGCTAGCATAACCTGCAATAAACGAAGAATGCTTGAGGCCGCGTCCGACCCCGGTCTTATGGCGACAGACATCGCCGAATATCTTGTAATGAAAGGAATCCCCTTCAGAAACGCCCACAAAATGGTAGGCGAACTCGTCAAACACGCGGAAAAAAATGCAACAACTATTGACAAACTCGCTCTTCCGGAAATAAAAAAAATCATCCCGGCAGCCGATAAAGATATTTTTAACCTCTTCTCCCCCTCCGCAAGCGTCTCAAAAAGAAATCTACAAGGCGGAACCGCACCGGAACAAATATCATCAAGACTCAAATTCTGGAGCAAAAAACTCAAATGAAGGAGAATTTCCGATTGCCAATTTTCAAAATCAATTATCGAATAGGTCGTATAGGACTTAATAGTTTTAAGTGTTAAGTTTTAGGTTTTAAGTTATAGGTCGTATAAGACATATAGGACATATTCTTCCGAACTTTAGAACTTCTCAATTTTATTTTCCGGCTTTCGGCTCTTCCCAGGCCTTTTTGAATGATTCAGCCTCGCTCGTCAGAATATTAAATTTTATCATATGCCATAGGGCGGCTATGCCGTCTTTCCATGTGATTTTTTTGCCTTCTTCGTAAGTCCTTCCATTATAAGTAATTGGAACTTCATAAATGCGCAAATGCCTCGCTTTTGCGATTTTCGCAGTGATTTCCACCTCAAATCCAAAGCGGTCGGATTCAAGTTTTATGTTTTGTATCACCTCTCTTCTGAAGACCTTATAGCATGTCTCCATATCGGTGAGGTTTATGTCCGTCAAGAGATTGGATATGAAAGTGAGAAGCCTATTGCCGAGTTCGTGCCTGAAATAAAGGACGCGCCCCTGTCCGCCGAGAAAACGGGAACCGTAGACGACATCCGCCTTCCCAGTCAGTATCGGAGTAATCAGCATCGGATAATCGGAAGGTGAATATTCCCTGTCGGCGTCCTGAATCAAAACAATCTCACCGGAGCATGCTTCTATCCCCTTTCTCACGGAATAGCCCTTCCCTCTGTTGGCTTCATTTTTGAAAAGTTGTATTCTCTTGTCCGCCTCCGCCAATTTTGACACTATCTCATATGATTTGTCGGTAGAAAAATCGTCCACGATAATCAGTTCAAAAGTTGCAGGCCTTGCGAGGACATCCGACACAGTGTCCGCAACCATCGCCTCCTCGTTATATAAAGGCATCACTACTGATATTACCGCATTGCTTTTTTGTTCAGACATTTTATTTTTTTCCGAGTTCTATTGATCTCTGAGTCGCCGCCGCCACAGCATCAACAATGATTTTATTGGTTTGATTGATGTTTGGTTCACGCATTTTAAGCTCCTCAATTAACATTTTAAAATGCTCAACATTTTTCCGGCGGGCCCGCTTGCCTCTCTCAGGCATACCCGCATCTTGTTCCACGTATGCCAGAAAACTCGCCCCCACTGTGTCCACAAACCGCTCTGCGGCTTCAATCATAATATCAAGTGACATCTCAGTTCCCGTTGCGACAAGATCGCCGATGATTTTTCTGAATGAATTATTGTTCAGGACTTCGAGCCCTTTCGCCGTAGTCCCGCCGGGTGAAGTTACATTGTCTCTCAATTTCGACGGCTCCTCTCCTGTTTCAATCAGCAATGCCACCGCCCCTTTTACCGTCTGAACCGCAAGCTGATATGCGATTTTCGCATCAAGCCCGGCTCCGACTCCGCCTTCTTTAAGCGCTTCAATAAATTCA
>JAGVIF010000548.1 GCA_020056205.1 Lentisphaeria bacterium
AACAGGGAAGCAACGGCATTGTCCCAGATCATAGCGGTCATCGGCGAAAATATGCGGATATCAAGAGCTATGAAGTGGGAAAGCGCTTCAGGCGCCTGCGCCGCATACCTGCACATGGGAGGAAAAATAGCCGTGATGATAGATGCCGAAGGATGCGCAGACCAAGCCGTTCTCAACGACGTATGCATGCACATCGCCGCCTTCAACCCGCAATACATCGCGCCGGAAAATATACCGGCCGATGTGATAGCAAAGGAAAAAGAAATAGCCGCGTCGCAAATCGGCAACAAACCGCCCGAAATCATGGAGAAAATAGTATCCGGAAAATTGAATAAATGGTTCGCCGAAGTCTGTCTGATGAAACAACCATGGATAAGAGACGACAAACTTTCAACTGAAAAAGCCAACCCGGCGCTTAAAGTAAAACGTTTCGCCCGTTGGCATGTCGGAGAAAATGCATAGTCAAGCCATTCAACTCTTTAAATTTTAATTCCTATGCCTTTTGAAAAAGGAACTTTGCCGCTTTTCTTTTTAAAAATCAACGGAAAAATTCCGGACGACTGTATTTCGCTTTTCCAGGCAAAAGCGGCCGGAAAACTTGATGACGTAAAAGACGAAGCTCAAATCGGATGGGTCAGCGGAAGGCATCTTCTTGAGAGAGCCATAGATGATGAAACGTCCGTGATAGCCGGGCTCATATATTTGAATTTGCGAATTTCGCAGAGAAAAATTCCATCGGCGCTTCTTAAAGCCGAATGCCGCAAGGAAGAACTCGACTACATGCTCGCCAACAAAAGCGGTTTTGTCCCGAGAAAGGTCAGAATGCAAATAAAAAAGGATATTGAAGAGCGGCGTTTGCCGGGCATGCCGCCGACAATATCAGGGATGCCTTTCGTAATTGACAGGAAGAACGGAATTATATACCTTTCAACATCCTCGGTAACGCGCGCCGAACTTTTCCAAAACCTCTTCTACGACACAGTCAAAGCCGAGTCGCTTCTCCTTGATTTCAACAGTTCGGCTGAATTTTTACTGAAAGAAGATGTCGGCAATATCCGGCCCGTGCTGTTTTCCTCCTCAGCCGACCCGAAAGAAAATTTGTCAGGAAGAGATTTCCTTACATGGTTGTGGTATCACAGCGAAACCGCGCAAGGCGAAGTGAAAGTCGGAAAAGTGGAATACAATTGCCTTGTCGAAGGAACTTTCACGTTCGCTTCTTCAGATGATTCCGAAGGCTCTATTGAAACCGCGCTTAGAAGAGGAAGTCCGGCAAAAAGCGCTGAAGCAAAAGCCGCTCTCGCCGTCGGGAAAAAACTCAAAAAGGCGAAACTCACCATTGCGAGAGGGAAGGATGTCTGGTCGGCCTCTTTCAACGCCGATACATTCGGCTTTTCATCACTCTCCCTGCCGGAAGGAGAAAATCTCGACCCCATCAGCGGATTTGAGGAAAGAATAAGATTTATCAACGATTTTCATTCGACCCTTATCGAATATCAGAGATTATTCATCTCCTCCACCAAGGCAAAGACATGGAAAGACGAACAAAAAAAAATCATAAAATGGGCGGAGGAAAAAGAATCGCTGTGAGTAAACCTAACCCGTTTTTCGCGCGAAAAACGGGTTAGGTTTACAATCCAATCATCCCGCAGGATGACTCCGTGTTTTTATTATATCATCCGCGATTGATTTGGGATCAAGATGATATTTGACCTTTAAATTCTCCTGTTTGCCGTGCGGGATGAATTCATCCGGCCATCCGAAGCGCATGATTTTATGAGAATATGGGAGCGGGAGATTTTCTCTGACGGCCGACGCAAGTCCGCCTGAGAGCGCGCAATCCTCGATAGTGGCGATGGGCATTTTTGAGGCATGGGCGCGGAGGAGCGCCGCATCAAGGGGTTTTATGAATCTGGCGTTTACAACGCATGCATTGATTCCTTTTTCGGAGAGGATTTCAGCCGTTCTAAGCGCGGTGTCCGTTTCTCTTCCGGATGCCCATATCGCGATGTCATCGCCTTCCCTGAGAATTTCCGCTTTGCCGCATTCGATCTCGGAACTGCCCGCTATTTCTCCGCATTCTCCGCGCGGGTAGCGTATTACGGCCGGCAGTCTTCTCGAATAAGCCCATTCCATCATTTTGCGAAGTTCGATCGAGTCCTTTGGGGACAGGATAGCAAGTTCAGGAATGGCTCTCAAAAAAGAAAGATCATATATTCCGTGATGGGTTGGTCCGTCTTCCACGATTCCGGCTCTGTCAACGCATATTATAACCGGAAGCCTTTGGAGGCATACGTCATGATACACGTAGTCAAGGGCTCTTTGCAGAAAAGTCGCGTAGACCGCCACAAACGGAACGTATCCTCCAATGGCCAGTCCGGCGGCGAAAATCACCGCATGTTCTTCCGCTATTCCGACATCGAAAAATCTGTCCGGGAATTTTTCCGCGAAGGAAGTCAGGCCGGTTCCCTGTTTCATGGCCGCCGTTATTGCTGTTATGTCCTTGTTTTTATTCGCCATTTCACAAAGGATTTTTCCGAACGCGCCGGAGAAGGAAGCCGCCTCGGTTCCGTTTATGTTTTCTCCGGTTGACGGGTCGAAGGCCGGGAGTCCGTGAAACCTTTCAGGATATTTTTCGGCGTGCTTATATCCTCTGCCTTTTTCGGTGATGACATGGACTATGACGGGGGAGTCGAATTCTTTCACCGCGCTTAAAGTTCTTATCAATTCGTCAATATCGTGTCCGTCTATCGGGCCGATATATCTTATCCTAAGCTCCTCGAAAAACACTCCGTGAACTATCACGCTTTTTATCGCTTCTTCGAGGCGGCCTATCGCTTTTATTACGAGCCTGCCGAGGTGAGGAATTCTGATGATGAAGTTTTTTGCGAGTTTCTTCAGGCGATTGTATCCCTGAGTTGAAATTATCCTATTCAGGGATTTGGATATGGCCCCGACATTGGCCGAAATAGACATCTTGTTGTCGTTGAGGATTATAATGAAATCTTTGGTGAATTCAGATATGCTATTGAGAGCCTCAAGAGAAGTTCCGCAGGTAAGCGAGCCGTCTCCCAACACCGCTATTATTTTTTCTTTGGCATTTTTCCTGTCTCTCGCGACCGCAAGCCCAAGAGCGGCGGAAAGCGCTGTTCCGGCGTGTCCGGCTCCGAAGACATCGTAGGTGGATTCTTCTCTTGAGAGGAAGCCTGAACAGCCGCCGTCAAGCCTGAGGCTTTTGAAAAAATCTCTTCTGCCCGTGATTATTTTGTGGGCATAAGCCTGATGCCCCACATCCCATACGATTTTATCTTTGGGGGTGTCAAAGACGTAATGCAAAGCGATGCTGATGTCAACTGTCCCGAGGTTGGGCGCTAAATGACCGCCGTTTTTTGATACGACATCAATAATGAATTCCCTGAGTTCATCGGAGAGCTTGAGCATTTCTTCAATATCCAGTTTTTTAAGATCGACCGGAGAATTGATGGAATCAAGTATATTATTGCTCATTCGAAAAAATGTTGGTTTTGTGAAACCAAAAGTATACTCTTTCCCAGCGTCAAAAACAAGCGCCTCATTCAAGATGTTAGCGTAATGCGGGCTCCGTCCGCGACCCAAAAGAATGAAGAAAGGGTTCACCGTTCAGCGTTCATCGTTCACCGTTCTTCAGGGTTCAG
>JAGVIF010000308.1 GCA_020056205.1 Lentisphaeria bacterium
GGAGATGTGAAAAAAAATCCGGAAAAATACATAAAAGAACTTGAGGCAAAAGGCATTGTCCTCGAAGAAACTCCGAAGGACGAACCTTCCGATGAAAGCGAATGTTGTAAGGGATGTGTCGGAAAAGTGAAAGAAAATCCGAAGGATGAGTCTTCTAATGAATGCAAAAAAGAAACTTCAAAGACGGGGAAAAAAGAAGAAGAGCTTCCCCATCACTGATCCTGCATCATTCTTTTAATTTAATTGGAAAGGACAGAGTTCGGTGAATATTTACACGGATTGAACTTGCGACAATCTTGCGACAGAACTTGCGACAATTAAACAGATGAAATTAAAAGTGAAAAATTGGCGATGGTCTATTCCGACGATGACCGGACTGGTTGCGCTGTATCTGTCCGGTTGCCAGGGTATTCAGACCCGAAGCGAACGGCAGGCACGGAGCGACTTTGAAGCTCTATCTCAAGCGTATCGCCCCGGGGACCGCAAAGCTGCGCTTCCCGTCCTCGACGCCGATGCGACGTTGTCCATGTTACTTACTTACGCCATGCTCAACCAACCGCGCGTCGAAGCGGCTTATTACGAATACGCGGCATCAGTCGAACGCGTCACGCTGGAGCGCTCGTTATCCGATCCGAAGCTCACATTTGAGATGGACATTACGAAAGTCATTGACGCCGTGACGCTAGGCCTGATGATTGATATTCCATGGCCGACAAAGCTCATCGCTCGCGCCGATGTCGCTTCGGCCGAGAGTCAGGCGCGGCGTTTCGCCTTTGAAAGTGCGGTGCTGGAGACGGCATTCGATGTCAAGCGCCCGTATTACCAGCTTCATTTTCTTGATGAGCGCATCCGCGTCAATCGCGAGATGCTGGTTCTGTTGGGCGCGCTTGAAGAAATTGCCCGCGCGCGGAACGAGGCGGCGCAGGTTACATTGCAGGATGTGCTTCGGGCGCAGATCGAGCAGGAACGATTGAAAACTGAAATCGTCAACCTCGATGATTCGCGCAATCCGCTTATGGCTAAACTCAAAACCGCGCTGGGTTTATCAGCCGAACAGCCAACTCCGCCTATACCGGCGCGCTTTGAGTCAACGCCGCTGGATATGAGTTCCGATCAGCTTTTCGCAATCGCTATGGCGCGAAATCCGCGCCTTAAATCAATGGAGGCGGAGGTGCGCGCGGCGGAAGAGGGCATTACTCTGGCCCGCAAGAGCAGATTGCCCGATTTCACTATTGGAGTCGAGGCGGACGTGAAGGCCACTCCGGTGATGTGGAGACCCGAGTTCGATGTTACGCTCCCTATCTGGCGCGACAAAATCGCGGCGGAAATCGCCTCTGCGCAAGCGCGCAAACATGCGGCCTCTGCCAAATTTTCGGCGGAACAGATTCAACTGGCAGTGGAATTCGCCGACAAGTCATTCATGTATCGCGAGGCCAAACGCAATCTGCAGCTGCTTGCCGACAGCCTGCTCCCCAAGGCGCGGCTCTCACTTGATGTGGCGCAGGCGGGATATTCCGCGGGTCAAACTGATTTCACCGATCTCATAGACGCTGAACGGACGTTGCTGGACTTTCAATTGGCGGAGGTGGATGCGCGCGTTCAATGCGAGTTGGCTTTGGCCGAACTGTCGCTAATCATTGGCGTTCAAGCGCCGGGCGCGCCCGTGCCGCCGGACTCCGCCGATGCTCAACCATCAACACAGGAATAAACAATGAAAAACATCAGGATACTTTTGGTTCTGCTTGCGATATTCGCGGCATTTATCATCGGAACATTTTTTGGGAAAGTGAAGACGCGTGAAGAAAAGCCTGACACAAAAACCGTTTCTGAGATATGGACATGCTCTATGCATCCGCAGATACGCCAGCCGAGACCCGGCAAATGCCCCATCTGCGCAATGGATTTGATTCCCGTCTCGGGCGGCGCGGGCGATGATGACAAAGACGCGCGTCCCCTGCTCAAACTCTCGGAATCGGCCGCCAAACTTGCCGAAATAGAAACGGCTCCGGCGGAAAAAAAGTTTGTCCCGATTGAAATACGAATGGTCGGCAAAGTCGCTTATAATGAAAGCAGAATGGCGTATATAACGGCCAGGTTCCCCGGAAGAATAGACAAGCTTTTCGTAAACTACACCGGCATCGCCGTGAAAAAAGGCGAGCATGTGGCCGAGATTTACAGCCCGGATTTGCTCATCGCCCAACAGGAGGTTCTCCAATCGTTGAACTTGAGCAAAAAAGCGGCCGAAGGCGATGTCTTCGCCGAAAAAATCGTCAAATCCGTAAAGGAAAAATTTCGTCTCTGGGGATTCCCCGATGAACAGGTTGATGAAATCATCCGCAAGGGGGAAGTTTCCGACCACCTTACGATCAGCGCCCCAATTTCGGGAATAGTAGTCGAGAAAAATGTGGTCGAGGGGAAATATTTTGAAATGGGTGAAAATCTTTTCGCGATCGCCGACTTGAGCGCCGTCTGGATCAATCTTGATGCCTACGAATCGGATATTTCGTTGATAAAATACGGACAGGAAGCGCAGTTTTCCATTGAATCCGAACCGGGCAAAGTCTTTCATGGGAAGGTCGTATTTGTGCAGCCACTTCTGA
>JAGVIF010000514.1 GCA_020056205.1 Lentisphaeria bacterium
GAGCAATGATGAAAATGCGAAAATTTCTGGTTGGAGTGGTGAGAAAATCCGCAAGTTTTTTTTTACTCGCGACGGCGCTTCTTTTACCGTCGTTTCTATCGGCGGAGGAGATACTTATCGAAGTGGATTTTTCAAAATCCGGCAATGAGGTGCAACAAATTGCGCAAGGTTCCTTTACCGGGACTCTGCCGGAGGGTTGCTCCGAAAACTTTACGCACTGGACAAGTTCGGTTGCCACTTCCTCCGTTCTTGCCGAGGACGGAAAACAATTCACACGCTTCGTTGTTGAAAAACTTGATCCGGCCGTTCAGTTTATGGCGCCGATCCAAAATATTCAAATTCCCGGTTTCTACAAAATGACTGTTTCACTTCGCGTTCCCGCATCCGAATTTTCGGTGGGTGTCAGGGAAATTCCAGCCCCGTATACGATGTTGTGGAATAAAAAACTTGATTTCTCGAAGGAATGGGCGGAAAAAACTTTTGTCTTCAGTTTGGAAACCCCATCCCCTTCGCAATTTGGACTTTTTTTTTATCTTAATTCCGGGATTACCGATGTCTCCCGAATAAAGCTTGTTAAACTGACAAAAGAAGAGTACGTCGTTTTGAGTGCGTCCTCGATTTTGCGTCCGGACAAGTCGTCGCTGAACTTTTTCAGAAACAGTCGTTTTCCTCTTGGGCTTCAGGCGGGTTGGAATGTTGGACGTGATTTCACCAAGGGTTCCGTGGGCGCCGATGATTTAAATCTGGGCCCCAGCGGCTATCCTTCCCTGAAAATTCAGTCCGATGCTGCGATAAGCGTTTATTCCGAACCTTTCCAGACAAGCGATCCTTTAATAAAAAATCAAGTTTCATTTGCATACAAAGGCGCCGGAGATTGGGAAGTATCGCTGATGCAGGACGGAAAAATCACAAACTCTAAAAAATTTGAAGCCTCCGAGTCGTGGGAGACGGAAGGGCTGAAATTTTCGGTTAATCCGGTGGCCAGGGCGCTCTGCTTGAAGTTTTCCGGAAATGGGATTCTGCATCTCGATTCACTGCGGGCGTACACCGGAATGGAAGCGCATCCCTACATGCCAGCCGGAAAAGCCGAGGTCGCGCTTGCACCGGTCAAGTCCGAAATATCCGATACGAGAATACAATTTGAAGACGAGCCGCCAAAAATCAAATATTGCGTCACCGGCGATTTCGAGGCCGCCGTTCTTAAAGCCAGGACGACCAACCTCTACGGCAAGGAAATGAACGTTTCCGACGTCAAGCTCGGAGAAGTTCCGGGCGAGAAGGGAAAATCCGCATCCGGCGTCATTGATTTCGGCGTTTTCCCTGACACTCCGTATGGACAATTCAGGCTGGAGGCCTGGGTCGAGAAGGACGGGGAACGCATATCTCCTATGAACGAGATCGTCATCACCCGCCTGAAAAGGCCGCGTTACTGGGGCAAAGACGCTCCCCATTCTCCTTTCGGATCGCATTTTCTCGCATCTCCCCTGACGATAAAGACGATGAAGGCGGGCGGAGTCAACTGGGCGCGCCTCCACGACGCAGGCACCGATTATATCGGATGGTTCTGGCTCGAACCTGAAAAGGGCGATTGGAAGTTCCGCGACGATGAGATCAATCGTTATCGTGAGAACAAGATCAAGATTTTCGCGCAACTCGGCACCGCCCCGAAATGGGCGAGTTACTTGAGTAAGGTTGACACCGGAAGGAACTGGATTTCCTATCACGACCACTACTTCCAGCCGCTATCGCTCGACGATTTTGCGAATTACGCAAAAACCGTCAGCGCACGTTACAAGGGGGTGATTGATGAGTACTTTGTCTGGAACGAGCCATGGATCAAGGCCTGGTGGGGTGTCGCCTACGACAAAACGAAACCCGGCACCGACGGCCACATCACCAGCGAAGCTCCGGAGGCCGACTTCGCAAAACTGATGAAAACCGCTTATCAGTCCGTGAAATCGGTTGACCCGACAATCAAGGTCTCCGGCTTCAACACCACTAGCGGCTCAAGTGGGCGGAATTGGACTAAAGGCGTTTTCGACGCCGGAGGACTGGACTTCTGCGACATGGTGGACTATCATTTTTACACCCCGTCGGACACGGGGGTTCCGGGAGATCACTCATCAGCCGCCTACAACGACGCCATCGGCTATATTCTGAAGAACGCCCCTGATTTCGCCAAGCCCATCTATATGAGCGAGGGACAGGGGACAAGTAACGGCTCGACCGGTGACTCATGCGGAGACGGTCTCTACAAGAACTGCCTGACCTGGAAATCGGAAGAAAATTTGGTTCTTGCAGCCGACAAGACATGCCGCTACGTGTTGAGCCTTCTCTCGGAAAAGGTCGCCAAAGTATTTCTCTATTCGGCGCATTGCTATCAGAACATGACGACAATTGCATCTTTTATTGTCCTTCTTGGAGCTGACGGCTATCCGCATCCCTCGCTCGCGGCTTATTCGAATATGGCTTGGCATCTTGAGGACAAGAAATTTGTGAAGGTCGTGCCCGTCGGGAAAAATGCCTTCGCATACCTTTTTGAAGGGAAAGACGGCACAATCGCAGTAATATCCGGGACAAGAGATGGAATATTCGCGGTTCCAGATTCAGATGACATTATAGTATCCGATCTTTTCGGCAATCCCCTCCAAAAAGAAGAAAAAGCGGAGTTCAACGGGATGCTTATTTATCTGTCTTCAGCCCTTCCGCCGGATAAACTGGAAGAACTATTGTGCCGCTAACGGACCAATTGCAAAAGTCAAAAACGGAGGTGAGAATGGCGTTTGAATCATAAATGTAACACGGGCATCTTGCCTGTGGACTAAAAATACAATTCCTATACTATCAGGGTTTGAATCAAAAACAGAGGAGCTAATTACAAAACTCAATAACCGGCCACGGCGAGTCGAAGATCCCGATTCGATTTTCGACATCGGGGTGTGGCTCTCCACGCCTGCGGCATGAAATGGAGGGTCGTCCTTGCGACGACCGCGAAAAAATAACTGGCCACGGTCCTGCCGAGCGAAGCGATGCTTGCCGGAGGCAAAACCGTGGCCCTCCATGAGAGCGGATACGGCCTTGCCGAGCAAAACGACGCTGGCCAAGTGCAAAACCATATCCCTCCAAAAAAAACACAAATCATCAAACTAAAACATTACAAAACACGGGAGTTTTTCTCATGACAAAATACATTATGTCTCTCTTAATCCTCGCCGGAGCATTGACGCTCTCGGCGCAAGCGCCGTCAAACGTTCGTATTGATATTGGAGGCGTTGACGATGGAATGACGTATTCAAACCTCTCCACGCTGGATGGAAAAGGGAAGATTGACATCCACGGGTGGGACAAAGAAAAAGGCATACACAATTTGTATACCGACCTTCCACTAACCCCCAATACATGGACGCAAGTCGGATTTACTTTCACCCCCCTTGCCGACGGCGAAATTACTATCAGGATGTTAGGGGTCTGGCACAAACCCGAAGGCTCTGAAAAAAATATCCCGGTATTCGCCTATTACGACGCCGTTGAAGCGACAGGCGCTAAAATAATGGACGGCGATTTTGAAAAATTAGACGAAAACGAAGTCTTGAAATACTGGATAATGGGAGGGGGCGAACCCAAGGCGGAAATTATAATAAACGCGAAATACGTGAAGACCGGAAAACAAAGCATAAAAGTATGGCATGACGCCGGAGTTTCCCAAAAAATCGAGGTAAAAGCAAATCAACCGGTGACAATTAAAGCCTGGGCATACGTCGAATAGAGAAGAAGTTCGGAAGTTCTAAAGTTCTAAAGTGCGGAAGTGTAGCACAGGCATCTTGCCTGCGTCCTTGAATCGGAGAAACGGCGAACCGGAGAAACGGAGATAGGAAAAACAGTGAACATCGAACATTCAACATCGAATGAATGCAATGAGTAAGGGAGA
>JAGVIF010000074.1 GCA_020056205.1 Lentisphaeria bacterium
GCAAGACCGCCGCGGGTATTGCCCCTGCCAGAAATACTTGCGAGCCCTCCGATGGCATCTGCAACGGCGCGGTTTATGACTTTTGCAACTGGCTCCAATGTAAAATTTATTGATGGGGAGGAAGTCAAAGAAAAAGCGGCTTAGAAACGGAAGGAATCAGGACACTTTGAAAAAATATGAATTTTTCTCATACACAACATTTGAAAATATCTCCCGGACTGCTGAACTCTACTCAATTGAATTTACTGTACAAGCCCCAACTGAATGCGCGCATAGCTATCGCAGTTTTCTTTTTAAATTGAAGACGCTGGAGGGAATTTTCTTCCGGTTGAGCCATTCCTTCAACGGATTTGGAGAAAAAACAAGGTCAACCGCGATCTGAGCCGCCATGATATTTTTAAATTCGGATTTGGCGATATTGAAAGGTTCTTCAGGATAAAAAGTGCTAAACCCGCCGTCATTTGTCATAAGGATTTTCGTCCCCCTTTTTTCTTCAAGGCAAAGGGCTTTGTCTGATAGATGAACCCTGCTGCGCAACAGCCTCGGGCGGCCGAAAACGTAGAGGATCAGCGGAACAGAACTCGCCGAAGAAAGTTCTTGCATTTGTTTAAAATCAGCCTCGAGAGAAATTGTGACGGCTCTCGCTCCTTTTGATGCAAGAGCTTCGGAGGCAAAAGAGTTCAGAACCATCAACCCGGGACCCGCCTCCCACTCCAACCCGATTTCATTTGCCATAGAGATCGCGTCCAAATTGTTAAGTTCAGCTCTGAACTTACATTCGGCGCACGCCGAGAGCATATTCCTAATGTGCGGAATATCTTTTTCGTAAAAGACTTCCGGAAGCGCGGCAATAATTTTTTCATGATTTGAAAATTCTGAGATTTTGCGAATTTCGCAATCGGAGGAGCATTCAATTGTCAGCGCGCAGTCGGGCACCGATTTAACAAAAAGCTCGGTGTCAACAGATTTAATCCTTATTTTATCCGGAGCGTCGAGAGGATTTTTTCTGCGAATTTCGCAATTTGCGGGCGGTATTCTGATTTTTTCGAGCAGTTCATCCGGTAATTCAATCCTGACAAGCTCCCTGTTTTTTTTCGACGCCTTGTGTGTCAACAATGAAATTTCTTTTTCGATTTTCGATGCGTCCGAGCGTGAAAATCTGAATGCATCACAGGAACTTTCAACGCTAAAATCAAAATCGGCGAAGCGCTCAACCAATCTGCCGCGAAGTTCGCCGACGCCAATGCTCCTTTCCGAATCGCCTCTGTCTTTTAAGAAAATTTTGGATTCCAAATTGAGCATGCGAATTGAGCACAGCAGTTTTCCGCCGGCATCCGCCGAAATTGAAATAAAACAATTCGATGGGGAAGACTCTTCGTCCGGGAGGAAATCAGGGCGCGGAGAATCTTCGCTCTTCTCCCTCCCGGAAGAAGCCGTAAGTCCTTTTCTCAACCCAAGATAGAAAGAATCTGTCATCGCGCGCCCGGCGTATGAGCCGAGCCTTGCGTCATTGACGAACTCTTCCGGATTTTCACTCAGGGCTGTTTTTACTTGCCTGACCGCCTCCGCGACCCATTCGGGATTTTTCAATCGTCCCTCTATTTTAAAGGAAAGCGCGCCGTGTCCGGCGATTTCCTTCGCATGTTTCAGGAGGGACAAATCCTTCATTGACATAAGGCGCGAAAAGGCGGAATCCTGAGTCTTCCATTCCATTCTGCACGGACTTGCGCAAAGCCCTCTGTTGCCGCTTCTTCCGCCTATCCAGCTTGAAAGCAGGCACCTGCCGGACACCGAAAAACACATCGCGCCCTGAACAAATATTTCAATATCTATTCCTTCAACGTCTGCGGAGGCTTTTATTTCATCTGACGACATTTCTCTGGCGAGGATGACCCGCGCGACGCCCAGCGAACGCGCCGTTTTGACTCCCGCCGACGACGATATTCCCGCCTGCGTGCTCATGTGCAGCGGAATATCTCCAAGGAATTTTCTGAACACAAAAAACGAGAGGTCTCTGATGATGAGCGCGTCAACGCCGGTGGATTTCGCGAATTTATAATACCTTGCGGCTTCCGCCAATTCCCGTTGGGAGATGTCGGTGTTGAGGGCAAGATATGCCCTGACATTTTTCGAGTGGATATATTCAACAAATTCAGCAAGGCGTTCAACCGGAATATTTTCCGCGCGGCGCCGCGCGTTGAAAGACGAAAGCCCGAAATAAACGGCGTCGGCTCCGCCTGCGATGGCCGCCTTTGCGCAGTCGAAATTTCCCGCCGGAGCCAGAATTTCAATATGATTTTTCATTGAGTCAATTTTGCGAATTTCGCAGAATATATATTTTATCGCCGCGGCGGACTTTTTCCGGCGCGGGGACAGTGAAAGTTGAGCCTTTTTCAGCGATTTTCGTGGAAAGACTGTTCGCTCTGATTTCCGAAACGGTGAACTGAACAATTCCTGTGGTTGTTCCGATGACGAGAATTTCATCGTTGACGGACACCGCCTCGCATTGAACAAGAATTTCCGCGCACCCCGCCTTTGGGAAATAATTTGTGATTTTCCCTGAGAATATTCTTGTTTTCGCGGCGCGGGAGCCGGATATTCCGCTCCATTCGCCGGCCTTGTCTCCGAGATAATAACCTCCATGCCAAAAGCCTCTGTTAAAAACGGTTTCAAGTTTTTTCTCCAAGTCTTTGCCTTTTTTTAAAGTGAAAATTCCTGAGACGACAAGCTCCGCCGCCTTTTTATAGGCTTTTGTCGTTTCATAGACATACTCAGGGGATCTGCCGCGTCCCTCTATTTTCAGGACTGAAGCTCCGGCGTGGATTATTTTATCTAAGATACGGATACAGCATAAATCTTTTGGCGACATTACAAACTTGTTGTCTATCAAAAACTCATTTCCGGTGTCTTCATCAATAACGCGATAGCCTCTGCGGCAATTCTGATAACACTCGCCTCTGTTCGCCGATTTGTTATACGCGGCTATGCTCATATAACATTTTCCCGCCACCGCGACGCACAACGCTCCGTGGACGAAAACTTCAATTTTCAATAAATCTCCGGAGGGCGAGATTAATTTTTCATCTCTGATTTTTTGGGCGAGTTTCGCAATCTGAGAAAGGCTTAATTCGCGGGCGAGGACAACGGTGTCTGCGAATTTCGCAAAATATTTTAACGATTCAAAATTACAGACATTCATCTGGACGGAAATGTGAACCGGCAGTCCGATTGAACGGGCGTATTCAAGAGCGGCAAAATCCGTGACAATGATTGCCGATACTCCGGCTGACTTTCCGGCGTCGCAAAGGGTTTTCATTTCAGCAATGTCGTCGTCGTATATCAAAGAATTGAGCGCCATATATGCTTTGACATTGCCATGGCGGCATATCTCCGCGATTTTAGCGATGTCTTTTTTTGCGAAATTCGCGGCGGCTCGTGAGCGCATGTTAAGTTTTCCCGCTCCGAAATAGACGGAATCCGCTCCCGCCTTTATAGCGGAACGGAGCGACTCCCACGATCCGGCTGGAGATGTTATTTCGACTTCGAGTTTTTTTGTCATTTTTGCGGGTTTGAGTAAGCTCAAAAGATGTTTTTAAAAATTAATTTTTTTATTTCTTCTTCCAGATTCGGGGTGAAAATTTCTTTTCCCATATTTTCGGTGATTTCTTTTTTTGTCCAGAAGCGAAGTTCATCTATCTCATCTCTGTCAAATTTGAAAGGGCCTTCGATAACAGCGCGGAAGACTCTCGTGTTTTCGGATTCGATATCATTTCTTATTTTTGAGTTGAAGAGAAAATCCAACGGTGTTTCGGGGTCAACTCCGAGTTCCTCAAACATCTCGCGTCTCGCCGCTTTTTCGTAGTCTTCTTTTGGGTCGAGATGGCCGCCCACTGCGGTATCCCACTTGCCGGGTTGAATATCTTTTTGTTCAGACCTCTTTTGAAGCAATATCCTCCCGTCGCGGTGAAGGACTATCACATGCGCCGTTCTGTGAATGAGAGTTGGATTGCCGTGGCACTCACTGCGCGGCGCAAGCCCTACGACGCGGTCGTTTTCGTCCACTATTTCAAAATATTCGTCTTTTGGATCCCCCATCTCGCCCAACCCTCCCCGGCATCCGTAATAATCGCAATCTTCACCAACACTTTATCGTTTTCTCTTTCCTGTCTGCGCGCGGGCGCCTGCCTACCGCCCCCTTGAAACTGCGACTTTTTAAGGACTTTCAAAGTTTATGAACACCCAATTTCCAATTTTAGATTTTTAACAACCCTTCGACGAGTTCGACGAGCTCACCGCAGGCAAGCTCACTGCGGACAAGCTCACCGCAGGCCGAACTTCTCAATTGTTTTCTCACACGAAGGCATCCCGATGTCTATCGAGAATCGGGATAAACTCCGACACAAAGGTTTTTTTATTATCGTCCTTGCTGTCCTTTTCGTCCCTTATGTCCTTTATCTTCCGGTTTCACCCCGATAAAACTGCGGTCTTCGCAGTAGGGCGCCGATTTCCAAATTCTTCACCACAGGGACATAAGGGACACAAGGGACATAAGAGACACACTAATTTTTGATTTGATGATTTAGAGATTTTATGATTTTAAAAACTTTCGCATTCCGGATTCGGCAAGTTCGACGAGTTCGACTCCTTCGGCAAGCTCAGGGCAGGCAAGCTCACCGCAAACAAGCTCACTGCGGGCAAGCTCAC
>JAGVIF010000053.1 GCA_020056205.1 Lentisphaeria bacterium
GACAAGTTCGACGAGTTCGACTCCTTCGGCAAGCTCAGGGCAGGCAAGCTCACCGCAAACAGGCTCACTGCGGGCAAGCTCGGGACAGGCGAAATACTCGAAACACACGAATTATTTCCGATTGCCCATTTTCGATCCTAAAACCTCTGATACTCTGACACTCTCAATCTTTCGCACTCCCGCACTTTAGAACTCCCGAACTTCTCAATCGTTTTCTACTTCCTAAATTCTACTTTCTACATTATTTGTCCCCGTTTTTTTTGCCGAGAATGTATCCGAGAAGAAGAGCGCTTACCGCTACTCCGCCGATGTAATACCACGGATATTTGCGGACGTTGTCGTCAACTGCGGCAGCCGCGTCCTTGCTCTTGTCCCAAGTGTATTCTCCGGCCTTTTTCGCGGTCTCAATAGCTTTCTTCTTCATTTCGGCCATGTTGTCTCCGGCCCCGGCAAGAACTTCTTTCAACCCCTGATATTTATCGTTGATAAGAGCCTTTATATCGTCTTTTTTCTCCTTCGCCGCTTCCTCGAGGAGCTTAAGCGCCTCGGAAATCTTTTCGTTGCTCGTCATGTGCTGATCCATTGGAAACCCTCCTTGTTTTATTTGTTGCTTTACTGAGCTATGCGCAAAAATCATAAACCACAGAACTTCTCATTTGGCTTAGCGTTCGATTCCGACCCCGATTCCCTCCGCCAACGCAAGTTCACTGACAACCGCACTATCCCTTCGGGCAAAATGCGTAAGCAGATAGACCCCGAACGCTGAACCTTGAACCTCTAAACCCTGAACGTTGAACCCTGAACCCTTTCTTCGTTCTTTACTTTCGCACTCCCGCACTCCTCAATCGTTTTCTACTTCCTCCTTTGAAACTGCCGTTGGAGTTCACAGCTTTAGCGTGTCTCTTTCTTGGCAGTTTCTTATTGATAAAACTGCGAAAATCGCAGTAGGTCGCTTATTATCAACATGTTATAAATTATTTATGTCGAATCCGTTACGGATTCAGGTTTCGCTAAAAAAGGACAGCGCTTATCGAAATCTATACGCGCGCTTCTGTTTTTCAAGACGCTTAATTACATTTTTCTCAAAATTTTGAAGATTGCCCTCCGCGCCGCCACTTTTATCGCCGCAATCATACTGCCCGGATCGGCCTCGCCTTTCCACGCGATGTCAAAAGCCGTTCCGTGATCAACACTCGCGCGTATTATCGGCAGGCCGAGTGTCGAATTGACTCCCCTGTCAAAGGCGAGCATTTTAAAAGGGATATGTCCTTGATCATGATACATCGCCACAATTCCATCAAATTTTTTCAAAACATTTTTTATGAAAAGAGTGTCGGGCGGGAAAGGGCCTTCGGCGTCAATCCCGAGTTTGCGAATTTCGCAAATGGCCGGAGCGATTATTGAAATCTCCTCTTTACCCATGCTCCCGTTTTCCCCCGCGTGAGGATTGAGCCCGGCTATGGCGATCTTTGGATTTTTCACGCCGTCGGCTTTCGCGGATTCGGCAAGCATGACCGCCACATCGGCAATCCTCTTTTTGCTGATGGAGGCGGCGACTTTTTTCAAAGGAATATGTGTCGTCACAAACGCCACCCTTAAATTTCCGCTCGACTGCATCATTGCGAAATTCGCAGCGCCGCAAAGTTCAGCCGCAAGCCCGGTGTAGCCGGTAAAATCTTTTTCGCCGGAAAGAATTACGGCGGACTTGCTCAAAGGCGCGGTGACAACAGCGTCGTTAATCCCTGAAATAGTGTCCTTTGTAGCGGCAAGCGCCGCCTTGTAGGCCTCCCTTCCGCAGACGGAATTGTTTTCGCCGAGAGGGAAGTCCCCGAATTTCAAATTTCCGGTTTTAACCGTTTCATAAGCCGGCGCGGATGCGCCCGCGAATTTCGCAAACGCCCTTTCGATAATATCAGGACATCCGTATATCCGGAATTTTATTCCGCGCGGAATTTTTCCTGATGACAGCGATTTTGCTATCAGTTCAGGTCCTATCCCGGACGGATCTCCCATCGTCAGTGCCACTGTTATTTTGTCTTTCAAACGAATCATTCCGCCTTCTTCCAGCCAAGAATTTTGACTAAATTGGGGAAAAGAGGCAAGATCAGTTTTTTGATGGCGGCGGCATATTCCCTTATCTCCCATTGAGCGTGGGCGCTGTCTCTCAATTCAAGAAAGTGAAGAAGATTGGAAAGGTTGACAGTGCCCCAGAATGTGACCATCATGTTCTGTGGCAGAACCCCGCGCGCCTGTTCCCTACATACGCCGCCGGCTATCAACAACTTGTATAACTCCAGGGACTTTTTGTTGTGCGCTGATATTTCTTCCCGAAACCGCGCGTCGTCAAAATCGGCGGCATTCAGCGACGCCTGCCTGTCGTTCTCCGCCTGAACCCTGATTTTAGGCGGAGTGTAAAATTCCATATCAACCTCAGTGTAACGCCTTGATATTTCATTGTAAGACCACGTCCTGTGCCTGTGCCATTGCCCGCGGACGAAAAGGGGACAATGTACGCTGAACGTGAATATGACATGCTCCATCGTGCTGGAGTGCTTGTTTTCTATCAGATATTTCAAAAGCTCATAATCCTTTGAATCAAAATTTTCCTTCATCTTGCCGAAGGAAACTCTTGCCGCATTGACTATTGTAACCTCCGACCCCATCCGATTTATGAGCCCAATCCATCCCTGTCCGCCAAGAACCCTGTAATGATTGTCAGGGGGAATATTTATATGCTTCACAATTTTTTACTCTCCATAATTTTTTATGAATCTAACATCTCGACGTTGAACTTCAAATTCGGATTTTTTTTGGGGGAATTTTAACTTTCCCGCCATTTGATTTTTTCTCGGACCAATATACAGTTCCCCGATTCCGTAGAAGGCATCCACGTCGGCGCAAAGGCTGTCTACTATACCTGAATCCGTCACGGATTCAGGAATTTATCACGTCAGGTTTATGGAAGATGAAAATTCTTGTCATCAATACGGCCGCCCTCGGATATCAAACATGGGAAAGGGAAAACAAGGCGGCTTTTTGGAAAAAATTTGAAATATCGCCGGCGAAAACGGTCTTTCCGGCTCTCACGTGCCCCGTCCAGGCATCTTTCAGGACAGCGCTGGAGCCTGAAGAGCACGGCATGCCGGCAAACGGCTTTTTCTCCCGCGAAATTCGCAAAACTTTTTTTTGGGAGCAGTCCTCAAACCTCTATGACGGCGCAAGAATTTGGGACGATTTTCGTAATAAAAACGGAAAAGTCGCCCAGATTTGCTGGCAACAGTCAATCGGAAATGACAGCGATCTGATAATTTCCCCCGCCCCGATACACAAACATCACGGAGGAATGATTCAGGACTGCTACGCCACGCCGCCTATCCTCTATCGGAATCTGTGCGAAAAAATCGGACGCAAATTCAATCTTCACGATTACTGGGGACCCTTCACTTCAAGCGCCTCGACGGAATGGATAGCCAACTCCGCCTGCGAAATAATAAAAGACGAACTGGCCCAACTCATAATGGTGTATCTGCCTCATTTGGATTATGATATGCAGCGCCACGGGCCCGATAGCCCTAAAACGACTGCGGCGTTTTCCCTCATCGAGCGGGAGTTGGAGAAATTATGCGATGCGGCCAAAAGCAAATCGTATGAAACTATTATCTTTGGAGATTATGCCATAACGCCGGCTGAAAAAGTCGTCTATCCAAATAAAATCCTCATCGAAAACGGATTGTTCAAAGTCAGAGAAATTGGCGGCATGCTTTATCCCGATCTTTACGCGTCTCCGGCTTTCGCCCTTTGCGATCATCAGATAGCTAATGTATATGTATCTAATCCTGAAGCAGTTGCATCAGTAGAAAAAAGTTTTCAGGGATGCGAAGGCATCGCGCGGGCCATAAGAACCGGGCGCAAAGGCAGGGCAGGGGACATAATTCTCGCCGCGGAAGAGGGCGCATGGTTTTCATACCGCTGGTGGGAAAAGAAAAATGAATCTCCCGAATACGCGTCTCATGTTGACATCCACAACAAACCGGGCTTTGATCCGTGCGAACTCTTCCTGTCCCTCTGGCCTCCCTTTTCAATATCAACGGATGATTCAAAAATAAAAGGAACGCACGGCTTGAACGCAAACCCCGCTCACGATGTGCTGTTGGCCGCGACTTTCAAGCTCCCGAATCAGCCAAAATCAATCATTGAACTTTCAAGAGCTGTAAAAAATCTCATTTCAAAGTAGATTAACGGAGTCAGCGGCGGACCCCGAGCGCTTGCGCCCCGGGGGGTTATCAAAATGAAACTTAATAGGTGTCGGAATCGAATGCCAAGCCAATTGAGAAGTTCGGCCTGCGGTGAGCTTGTCCGCAGTGAGCTTGTTTGCGGTGAGCTTGCCTGCCCTGAGCTTGCCGAAGGAGTCGAACTCGTCGAATCCGGAGTGCGAGAGTATCAAAGTGTCAAAGTGTCA
>JAGVIF010000106.1 GCA_020056205.1 Lentisphaeria bacterium
TCGGCTAACCGTGAACCCTTGAACGGTGAACCTTTGAACCATGCCTGGAGTGGTATCAACATTATAGGTAAGCCAAGAAAAACGGAGGTGAAGATGGCGTTTGAATCATCACGTTGAAATGCCGTTTCGGAGTACGTTTTGGAAGTAAAATTTAAAATAGAAGTGATGGTCAAAAAGACCGTCACGGAATCAAGCAATAATAAAGGGAGAATAAAATGAAAAGAACAATGAAGGCTTTGTTTGGGACATGCATGTTTGTTGCCGCATGTTCCGCATTCACACAGGAAGAAACGCTCTACAATTTCGAGACGGACACCCAGGGCTGGTGGACGTTTTCAGGGGAGGCTTCGATAGCTCTTTCCGCGGAAAAACCTGATGGTACATCCAGCCAGGCGCTGAAGGTTGTTTATAAGTATGAAAAGCCGGGATCATATCTTGGCATGGGAATTGAGCCAAAATGGGCGCTTGGCACGGACGACTTATCCGCATATTCCGGAGGAGGAATTTCCCTTTCTCTGAAAAGCGACGTCGAAATCTCAGTGGCAATCGAACTCCGCATGGCGGAAAAAGAAACTTATGTCTTTACAATTCCAAAAGTGGGAACTACTTTAACCGTTTTCACAATTCCGTTCAGTGATTTCAAGAGCAATGGCAAAACCCTTGACCTGAAAGTCTCTAAATTAAAACACCTTGTGATAATTCCGAGAGTCGGTGGATTTGACGAGCACACATTGTTCGTGGACGATGTCAAGTTGTCCGCATCTCTTCCTGCGAAGAAGGAATGAAATCTTTAAGAATTTCAACGCAGATGCGAAAAGTCGCTGAATTAAAGAAAAAAAGGATATATCGTGAAAAAGTTATTTATTTTGTTTTTTATCGCGGTGGTAGTTTCACTTGCGTCCCAAGCGCAGGAGCGTGTTGAGGTTAAAACCAAAACACTCTACGATTTCGGAACGGAAAATCATGGATGGTGGACTTTCTCGAACGTTGCCTCACTGAAACTCTCAACTGACATCGCCACAGGTGCGGGAAACTCAAGTTCCTCGCTGAAAGCGCTTTATAAATACGGGGATACGGGAGCGTATCTGGGTTTTGGGATCGAGTCAAAATGGGCGATGGGAAAAGAAACATGGAACTTATATTCCGGCGGACACATGTCAGTC
The DNA here is from genome assembly GCA_020056205.1 of Lentisphaeria bacterium. GTDB lineage: Bacteria > Verrucomicrobiota > Lentisphaeria > Victivallales > GWF2-50-93 > JAGVIF01. The sequence goes on from JAGVIF010000106.1 coordinate 1,164, forward strand.
TCCTTCAAAAGCGATGCGCCCTGTTCTGTACGGATAGAGCTTCGCGCAGAGGATAAGGCGACATATTCCATCACTCTCCCGAAAATCCCTGCTGACTGGACCGAATATTCCATTCCGTTCGCCGAATTCAGGAGTGAGGGAAAGAAGCTCGATCTCACGCAAACGTCTGTCAAGCAGATTGTTCTGATCCCATCGAAAACCGATTCAAAGGAGCATTCCTTCTGGGTTGACAACGTTTTGATATCGGAAAAGGCTTTGAATATTCTGGAAACGTCCGTCAATGTCTCCGGCAAAGCGTCCGATCCCTCAGGAAATCCGGCCGGAGTGGCTGAAATATTCCTTTATGAAAACGCCGACAAGGATGCTTCGGCCCGGACAGTGACAGATTCCGACGGTTCATATTCCTTCAGCTTGAAGTTGAAACAGCGGAGATACGTTGTAAGTCCTTCGATTCCCGAGCCTTTTGAGGTCAACGCGTTAATCATCGGCAAGAAGGAGGGATTTCTGGATTCTCTTAATCCGCTGAAACTTAAGGAAGGATCAAACTCATGCAATATCGCTTTTTCGTCTCCGAAGACCGTGACGGAGCTAAGAGTCGCCGGGAACAGGCTTCAGACACCAGATGGAAAGGAAGCATGGCTCCAGGGGCTTTGCATCGACAGCCTCCAATGGTCTGCAACCGGTGAAAACATACTGCAGTCCATCTCTGTGGCCACCGGCCAGTGGAAGGCGAACGCCATTCGGCTTCCAGTCAAGGACAATTTCTGGTTTGGAAAAAGCGAGTTCCAGAAGGACGGCGGCGAGGCTTACAGGAAGCTGATTGACGCAGCAATAGAGACAACGGCGACCCGCGGCGCTTATCTCATACTGGACCTTCATCGTTTTGGCGCTCCGATGCCGGAACACACGGAGTTCTGGAAGGATGCCGCCAAGCGTTACAAGGATCATCCCGCCGTGTTGTTCGAGCTGTTCAACGAGGCGCACGGCATTTCCTGGGAAATCTGGCGCAACGGAGGAGACATGAATGATCCCAAAAATATGAATACCGACATCAATGCCGTTGAAAACAACGAAAAATCAGCAGCAGGCAAGTCTGTCGGGATGCAGGCACTGGTGGATGCGGTCCGTTCGACAGGCGCAAAGAACATTGTAATAGCCGGAGGACTCGACTGGGGTTATGATCTTTCAGGAATCATGAATGGATTCGCCCTTGACAACAAGGATGGCAACGGTATCATGTATTCCAGCCATATCTATCCATGGAAGAGCGACTGGGAGGGAAAGGTACTGATCGTCGCTGAAAAATATCCGTTGTTCATCGGTGAAGTAGGCTGCCAGCCTGAGCCCATGGAATGGCAGAAGTCAGGCACAGAGGATACTAACACATGGGCTCCGGACATGATCGGATTCATCCAGAAGAACAAGCTGAACTGGACAGGATTCAGCTTCCATCCGGGTTGCGGACCAAGAGTAATATCGGACTGGCAGTATACGCCGACACCGTACTGGGGTATTTTCGTCAAGGATGCCCTGTCAGGGAAACAATTCGAGATGAAAAAAATGAGGTGAGCTATGGAAAAGAGAGAGCCAATTGCAGAACTCATAAACCGCGCCGTTGCAGATGCCATCGGTTTTGAGTTTTGCAATTGGCTCAAGAGACATGGGTCGAAATTTTTCATCTTGATTGGTCTATCGGGGTCACACTCGAATGGCGCTAAGTTAAGAGGAAAAATCGTTGGAGTTCACGGCTTTAGCCGTGCGTATTTTTCCCTGATTTGAGGCTTAACTTAGCGCCATTCGGGTCA
>JAGVIF010000081.1 GCA_020056205.1 Lentisphaeria bacterium
CCACACCCCCCTTCCGCCGTGTTCTTGCGGGGACGGACGGAATTTTTGGCGGCGGCGTTATTCATAAATACATTGTATCCCATTTTGGGATTATACCACAATAGGATATATGATAGAAACATATATGAGCAAGTCCGTTTACTCAAAAGATTACAAAGACATCATAGAACGCTTGAAAACAGCGCGTATTGAGGCTGGGCTTGCCCAGCAGGATGTTGCTGATAAACTCGGCAAACCACAGTCGTATATCTCAAAAATCGAGTCCGGCGAAAGACGGCTTGATGTTGCGGAAATAAAAAAGTTTGCAGTCATTTACAAAAAGGATATTTCCTTTTTCATAAAATAGTTATGCCAAAAATCCTTACCAAAAAAGAAGCTATTGAATATCTAGGTCTTGATGAAAAGACTTTTGATAACTATTTTAAAAATGCGGCGGAGTTTCCCTGCATTGATAGGAACGGTGGCAGAGGCCGCTTTTATTTTGACCAAGATACTCTGTTTAAATGGAAAGAGGGGTTAGCGTGGAGAACTGTTGATTTAAACAAGGAAGATTACACCCTGTGTTTAGATTTTGCACTTGCCCAACATTTTCGCAATTACGTGCAATCGGATTTTGGCACCGGACGACAAAGGGAGTTTGGACAAAAAATAACAAATTGGGTTAAGGGACAACTCGGAGAGGTTGCTGTAAAGAAATTCCTAAAAAGAGAATTTAATGTTGATATTGAACTTGATTTTGATATTCGCGACAAAATTGTTTTGCAAGATATTACGGCTGTGAAAGAAAACGGGAAAATGAGAGCACCCAAAATAGGCATCGGTATAAAATCATCTAAACCCAAAAGCGCTTTCTTAGTGCTTGGAGAAAACGAAATAAGGATAAAAGAGCGCAGATCAGATATTTACATCTATTGTCGCCCAGATATTCCTGACGACCATCTTTTGAGGCTCACAAAAGAGGAAGTGAACGAAGCCGTAAAAAATAAGCCACATTATTCCAAATACAAAGACTTAATGCCAGATTTTATAAATATACCTTGTGAGGTTGTAGGCTGGTGCCATTATTCTGAATTGAGAGAAACAGATCAAATCCCCGGACAAGAATTTGATGGTGTTCGATTCGTGAAAGAGTCTGGGCTTTTGAAGAAAACGAAGAAAGACTGGCAGGAGCTTATAAAGCAACTCTAGCTCCAACTTCCACCCCATCAAATAAACTTGCTATCTCTCGTGCGTTAGCTTCTCCATTGGTAAGTTTTGACTCAACAGACTCATAAGGGATTCCCGCAAAAGTTTTTAGTACAGCAGAAATAACCGCTTGTGCTCCAACCGGAGGCACAGCCATACCGATTTGTTTTCTCGCGCTTTCTTTTGAGCCCTCAAATACAAAGTTATCGGGGAAAGATTGTAGTCGTGCTCTTTCTCGGTTTGTAAGGGCGCGATGTTCTGACCAGTGATAAACATGCGTTCCGCCCCCTCCGCTTCCGGTGATCGTATAGGCGGGTTTTTTAGGGTCTAATCTTTTATAAATTTGACTCATGCGAGCACCCTTCACATTCAATCTCAAATGTTGAGGTATTCCCTCATACCAAGCATTTTCTCCAGCAGGAATATGTTTTAGTCGCTCGACAACGCCCGCAGATTGTTTGGTAAGCTCGTGATTTTGCGCGTTATCCGATATTCGCGGATTTTCTATTGCTTCGCGCGCGCTCAGATAGTTATTCTTTGTAGTCGGAGCAGGAACTTTAAATCTCAAACCCAAATCTTTTCTTATACCGATTATGACAATTCGGTGTCTTTGTTGCGGCACTCCATATTCCTCAAATTTATATAAGTGTGGTGTGAGAACATAACCTTTCCCTGCCGAACCGAGGTCTTTCAAAATTTGTTTAAAAGCATTTCCACCATTCGCACTTTGTAAGCCACTAACATTTTCTGCAATGAACCATTTTGGATTATGGGTGTTTATTGCCCTTACTCCATGAGAGTAAAGAGGGCCAAACTTTCCGTCAAAACCTTTCTGTTCACCAACCACACTAAAGTCATTGCAAGGAAACCCAAAAGCAAGCACATCAAACTTCGGCACTTTTTCAAAATCTATTTCTTGAACAGGGGCGCAAACAACACTTCTTTCATTTCCGTTGTGAATATTGCGAGCGTATGTTTTACAAGTATCGGCATCGTAGTCGTTTGCCCAAACAGGCTCGATACCATAGATAGTATTTTCATTTTCGGCAAAAGACCGGATTGCGCCAAGAGCGAGCCCACCGGGGCCGGAAAATAATTCTGCTAACTTAAATTTGATTTCTTTTTTCTTCATAAAATCTATAATCCTATTTTAGCATATCTTAAAATTCTTTCCTAAGAACACCAACGACCTTTCCCTGTATTTCAACATTAGTTTCGTAAAATGGCTTCATGTATTTATTCGCCGGAACAAGTTTTATGCGTTTTTTCTCTCGATAAATCTTTTTCAGAGTAACTGCGTCTTTATCCGGAAGATACGCAACCGCTTTTTCTCCATCATCAACTGTTTGCTGTTCACGAACAATCACAACATCACCGTCCGATATACCCTCCTCAATCATACTTGTTCCGGCAACTTTCAGAGCGTAGTAGTTTGCGCCTCTTGAAAGCATACTGCGCGGAACTTCTATCGGTTCAGGGTTTCTTATTGCCTCAATCGGCCCTCCGGCGGCGATAAGTCCCATGAGCGGTATTTCTACCAAGTCTCTTTTTTGATCGTTGAACGCTTGAATGGAACGTCTTTTGCCTTTGTCCGCAGAAAGCAAATTTTTCTTTCGCAAATATGAAATGTGTTGGTGAATTGTCGGGATAGAAACCCTAAAGTTCTTGGCTATCTCGCCAAGAGAGGGAGAGTAGTCTTTTTCCCTTTGAAATTTCGTAACGAATTGTAGGATTTCGGCTTGCCGTTTTGAAGGCTTGCCCGCTCCCATTGACTTCTTTTCCATACTTAGAGTATACTACCTAAAGATAACCTAAACAAGAGCGGTTATCCCCAACATCACATGGAAGCAAAAACGAAACATCTTGAATTTATACAAACGACCATTAACCGAATGGCAAACAACTCTTTTCTCTTGAAGGGCTGGGCCATAACGGTTGTTGGTGGCTTACTCGCTTTTGGCTTCAAGGAGCTAGACTGCCGATATATCTTCATTTCTCTTTCTGTATTGTTTTTCTTTTGGATACTTGATGGTTACTATCTGCATCAAGAAAAACTTTTCCGCGAGCTTTATGAGCGCACAGCCAAAAAGAAAGAAGATGAGATTGACTTCTCAATGAAAACTGCCAAATGCGAGAATGGAGAAAGTTGGTTTGATTGTTCCTGCTCAAAAACTTTACTCGTGTTTTACGGTGGGCTGTTGGCGGTTCACATAATTATTATTTTAATCCTATAAATATATGGCAAGAAAAATATTTTTCAGTTTTCATTTCGACCGAGACGCATGGCGCGCCGGTCAGGTAAGAAATTCCGATTTGATTCCAAACGAGGATGAATACGGATTTATTGATTCAGTTGATTGGGAAGAAGTAAAAAGAAAAGGTGTTGAGGAAATTAAACGCTGGATAGATTCACAGCTTAAGGACACCTCTGTTACCGTCGTTCTCATTGGCGCGGAAACCGCAGAGCGGTACTGGGTAAATTACGAAATTCGGAAAAGTTGGGAGCGAGGAAATGCCATTCTTGGTGTCTACATCCACAACGCTAAAGATCAAGATGGAAAGACTGACACAATGGGAACTAACCCCTTCGATAAGATATATTTTGCAGACGGGACGGCATTATCTTCTGTTTGTAAAACTTATGACTGGATAACTAACGACGGAAGAAATAATCTCGGTACTTGGGTAGAAGACGCATTCAAAGCCAGAGAGGTATATGAAGGAGAAACGGAATTAAAAGATGAGGATGAAGATACAAATAAAGGAAACGGAGGGAATGCGCCGATTCGTCCGTTGCCCTCGACTGGGCCAACCTTTATAAATCGAACTCCGTCTAGGCCACATTGCAATGTTCGATCTAACCCCTAAAGATGAAGACGAGAAATGGCTACACAAGCATTACCCAACCCTAAAAATTCAGAAAAGAAATGATGGTGTTTCTGAAATAGTTGGGCCATTTACTTTTAGTATGGCTTTCCAAAGCGAGGGGAAACCATATGTCATTAACCCTGCGCCGGATTATACTGACGGCACAAAAATAGAAGATGGGTATCAAATCAGAATAGAATTACACGGGAGTGAATTTTCGGACTTACCGCAGGTGTACGAAACAGGATTACGGCTTAAAAAAGTTGCCGAAAATAGAAACCTTAGACAGGAAGATTTGCATATAAACCCAAGCGGTGCCGCTTGTTTGTGTATCAGACCGGAAGAATCGTCTAATTTGCCAGACGGCTTTAGCCTTGAGAATTTTTTCAATATTTTGCTTGTCCCTTTTTTCTACGCCCAAAGTTATTTTGAGAAAAATAATTCTTGGCCGTGGGGGCAGTATAGCCACGGAGTTTGGGGGTTTATTGAATGGTATTTAAGACAAGAAAAACCAATTTCCACCAAAACGGATGATTTATTGCAACGCTTACAAAGATATGGCAACGAGTGGACAAAAATTAAAACGGTTTTGGCTCCAAAGTACAGGATTAAAGGACATCACAACTGTATTTGTGGTAAAATGGAGAAAATGAGAAACTGCCATCCTGAAGTTCTTCGCGGGTTTTGGAGACTAAAACAGGATATGTCAGACTTCAAAATACTGATTTAACGCCGCCGCCAAAAATTCCGTCCGTCCCCGCAAGAACACGGCGGAAGGGGGGTGTGGGGGGAATTCCGCCGTGTTCTTGCAAAAAATAGAGGCCAGTCCCGCCGCTCTGCTCGTTGAGAGC
>JAGVIF010000082.1 GCA_020056205.1 Lentisphaeria bacterium
GGAATCTTCCCGTCTTGCCGTTGAACCGTTATACTGTCCTGCTGTTAAACAGTTGTACCGTAAGCGTTTTACGCTGATCGAGTTGCTTGTGGTCATCGCCATCATCGCGATTCTCGCGGCGCTCTTGCTTCCCGCGCTTCAGTCGGCGAAAAAAGTGGCGAAGTCTATAATATGCAAAAGCAATCTCAAGCAAGTCGCGGCATGGGGATATTCGTATGCCATGGACTGGAATGAAGCTCTTCCGACCAATGGAGGCGGATTTCCCTATTATGACACCACCGGAACCTGGTATAGCAAGTGCGATTTTTACAAGCCCGCCCCAACTGGAGCCCCGGCGCCAATCACGGCATTGCATTGTCCGCAGGCGGCATCTTCCATCACACCCCGTTGGCTATACGTTGACCGCTCCGATTTCGACTTCGGGTTGAACGCCTTTCTCGGCGCCCGTATAAACTGGGCTTCTTGTCCCAAGCCCATCCCCAAACTGAGAAACCTGACAAGCAAAAAATATTGGTTCGGCGACGGGAAGTTCGACGTCTATGGCGCCACCTACTATACTTGGGAATATATGATGGCAAGAAACGGCGGATATGTGCCTTGGATGTGGGATGCCACGCTGCCTTTTTACGGAAAGGGACATCCGGGTAATACGGCGAATTTTGTCTTTGGCGACGGGCATGTCGAATCAAAGACGAGAACTGAAATTTATTCTTTGTCGGGAACAGACCTAGTCCAGTGGAGCGGTGAAGGAGAATGATGGGTAATTGCGCGGGTAGACAGGGTTATAAGTTATTATACTGCATAAGGCTGAATTGTGAAAATTGTGGAGGGTCGCGGTTTTGCCGTTGGCAAGCGTCGCTTCACTCGGCAAGGCCGCAACCGCGAAAATAACCGGCCACGGCAGGAGCGGACACGACAAGCGTGGCCCTCCACGCCATTGCTATCAGGTTAAGGATATTTAAACTGAATATCCAATATCGAACACGGAATATCCAATGTCCAAGTTTATTTCTGTCCTTCGTCGGTTGGAGATTGAGTGTTGGATATTGGGTCTTCAAATGAGTTCATATTTTCTTGGCTTGATGGGTATCCGGCGCCCGGTCGTGACCGAACATATCCGGGTCTTTCACAAGCAGCGTCATCGTAACATCTGCCATGCGCGGGGCATTGGCGAGATAACACGCTGCGTCGCCGAACGATCCGGTGGTCATTGCGCCGAAAGAGAGAAAGACCGGTTCGAGCTTCGCGTAAAAGCGCGAGCGCTGTCCGGTATGACGCCGCGAGGGTACCGAGATTCTGCGTCCGTCCGGTGTGACGGTAACGAGCGGCTCCTCATATGCAGTGAACATATTCGGCGCTCCGAACCATTCCTCGACGCCATGCAGCATTGTGTTACAGGCGATGCCGCAACCGATGAAGAGAATTTTGCCGTCGCGGTCAACGATGCGTCCCCACGGAGACATGCGCGCGCAGGGCGTATTGAACCGCTCATGCCCTTCAATAAATGATAGCGCGTCAGAACCAAATGCCGTAACCGAATGCGTCGGATGCCATGAACGAATGACACCGGGGCGCTTACGGAAAAGCTCAGGCAGGACTCCGACACATGCCGGTGTATCATTAACGCTGTATTCCGGGGATTGAGCGTTCACCGAGCTGTAGCTCAACGCCGGGAATACGAGCAGTCCTTTCGACAGATAGCCCATAAGCACATCGAGAATACCGTCGGCGCCCCCCTCGACCTCGCCAATGCTTTTCAGCGACGAATGGACAAGAAGCGTGTCTCTTTCACGGATCCCCATTGATTCAAGGTCTTTTTGAATGTCAGAAAAAGTATGCATTGTCTCCCCGCTCAATTTGATAACGACATTTGAAAATATCTCTTTTTTCTAATCTCATCTGTTGCGTGAAACACCCGCCCTAATGTTTTTTCCGCCATTTGCGGGGACTGGTATTCATTATTTTCGTGAACTTGCGGTTGAAACATGAGACCGTCCGGTAGCCGGCCTTAACGGCGATTTCACCAATAGGATCCGAGCTGTCCTCAAGCAAGGCGGCCGCCATGCGAATTCTCATGTTTTGCATATAGCTCTTCGGCGACCTTCCCAGTCCCCTTCTGAAAAGCCGCCTGAGAGTTTCGATGCTTACACCGCACAATTTGGCAAGACTTAGAACTTTGATGCGTTTTGTGTAGTTGTTTGAAATATAGTTGAGAGCCGGAGAAATTCTTTCAATAGCTGAAAAATCCTTTTCAGCGCTCCCCGATTTTTTATTTTCGACACGAAATTCGCAACTGCGGCTCATCAAAATAAATGCCTGCAGAAGAAGCGACCTGATTTCGGTCTTGAAATATAATTCCCTCTTTTTATACGATTTAAAAACTTTTTTAAACAAGGCGCATATTCCCGGAGTCTTTCCTGCCTTAAAAATACACGGAAAGGACGCATCCGACATATATGAGTTTGAAAGTATCTCCGGCCTGTCGCAGACTGGCGAAAGAAACTTTGCCGGATCAAAAAAAATGAAGCCCCATCTGCTTTGAACTTTGGGACTGCTTTTCGCGCAATGCGGCATTTCAGCCGGAAAAACCGTCACATCACCCTTGGAAAATGACGATATCCTATCGCCATACATGAATATCCCGGAACCCTCAAAACAAACCCCCACTTCCAAAAACTTGTGCGAATGAAGACGCCTCACCGGAGACAAAACAAGATTCGCCTCCAAAAAATACACCGGGAAATCATCGGGGAGCTTCCCGAAGTGCTCCTCGGAGACAACAGGCATAAATGACCGCTTTTGCATAATATTTGACTGGTTTTGATTGGTATTTGACATAAAAATATACTATAATAGAGACAATTCAATAATTTTATTGTAAAAATTGTGAGGGGTCGCCGTTTTGCCAAAGGCAAGCGTCGCAGAGCTCGGCAAGGCGACGACCGCGAAAAAAAAAACCGGCCACGGCGAGCGTGGCCCTCCACGCCTGCGGCGCAAAAATGGAGGGTCTTGCTTGCCAAGACCGTGTGATGGAAGGGGACGCTCGTCGCGACCGAAATCGGGAAATACA
>JAGVIF010000026.1 GCA_020056205.1 Lentisphaeria bacterium
ATGAACATCGAACATTCAACATTGAACATCCAACATCGAACGAAGAAAAACTCTGTGCCTTTAACCTATAACCAATAACCTATAACTAATAACCCTTTGGAAATAGGCAATCGGAAATAATTTGCGTGTTTCGTGGTTTTCGTGTGTTTCATAGTTAAAAATCTAAAATCGGAAATCTGAAATCAATACCGATTCCGACCCGAATGGCGCTAAGTTAAGGCAGTTGCCACAGGGTAACTCAGGTCTATCTGACCCGATAGTCGCGGGTCAGATAGACCCGCGCTACTTCGAATTGCACCTTAACTTAGCGGCATTCGACCCCGAAAAAAGCGGCAGTTTCATAAGGAGAAAGGGAAAATGAGAAATTTAGTTATTATTGGTTCAGGGCCGGCGGGATACACTGCGGCGGTTTACGCGGGGAGGGCGTTGTTGAATCCGATTGTGGTAACCGGACGGTTGCCGGGCGGACAGCTTACGCAGACAAGCGACATAGAAAATTATCCTGGTTTTTCTGAGGCGGTCAATGGCTTTGAGCTTATGAGCTCATTCCAAAAACAGGCGGAGCGGTTTGGCTCTGAAATTCTTTATGATGCGGTCTTGTCGGTTGACTTTAAACAGGGCGGCCCGCAGAAGATTGTGCTGGAGGGCGGGGGAGAGATTGAGGCGATGTCGGTCATCATAGCCACCGGAGCTTCTCCGCGATGGCTCGGAATTGATTCTGAGAAAAGGCTTATGGCCAAAGGCGTATCGGCATGCGCCACGTGCGACGGGGCTTTTTTCAAGAATGTGCCGATCGTTGTTGTTGGCGGCGGCGACACGGCGATGGAAGAGGCAATTTTTTTGACAAGGTTTGCATCGAAGGTGTATCTTGTCCACAGAAGAGATGAATTAAGGGCATCTAAGATAATGGCTGACCGCGCGATGAAAAATCCTAAAATCGAATTTGTGTGGAGTTCTGCGGTCAATGAGATAATAGGAGAAAACAGCGTGGAAGCCGTGTTGATCAAGAATCTAAAGGACGGCAAAGTCAGCAGGCTGGAAGCAAAAGGATATTTTGCCGCGCTCGGACACGACCCAAACACGTTGTTATTCAAAGGAAAAGTGGAGATGGACGAGGCCGGATACATATTGCCGCAGGGGAATTCATCCCGAACCAGTGTGGACGGAGTCTTCGCGGCCGGAGATTGCGCCGATAAAAATTATCGTCAGGCCGTAACAGCGGCCGGAATGGGCTGCAAGGCGGCAATTGACGCCGAACGTTGGCTCGAAGCTATGGCTCGCTAAAAATAGATAAAATCAACAAATCTGCCGTTTCCGTTTGCTTTCCTGTCTTGCCGGAACTACAGTATGCCCCCAGTAGACTACGTGATATTTTCCTGAATCCGTGACGGATTCGACATAAATTATTTATAACATATTGATAATAAAAGAATAATGAAGAAGGCTGTTGGTTATCCGTTTGAGGTTCGATATATTTTTTTTGCGGCCGTCTTTTTGGGGATTATTTTTAATTTGTATCCGGAAGACGCTGATGCCGTTAATGCGGCGGATTCCGCGCCGGATATTTGCGCGATAGAGGAAGAGGCTTATGAGGAACTCAGGGAGCCTTACGCGCAAAGACCCAGACCGGGCGCTCTTGTCTTTAATGAGCGCGAGGTCGGCAAATACATTGACAGTCTTCCGGCCGATTTGAGGGAATCCGAAAGAAAACGATACGACATTATAAAGGGAGCGAAGGAGCACATAATCAAACTTTTCGAAAGGAACACGGTTGACCTGAAAGATTCCGTGCGGTTGCGTTCCGGCAAGACTATCAGCGGGACGATAGCCCTTGCCAATGATAAAGTTTTCATTGTAAGAAAAGGAAAAAGCGGGAAAGGCAAAACCTACAAGTGGGAGGACTTGCCTTTCAAGGGATATGTGGACATTCTTGAAGATTTTGCGGCGAGACGAATGAAAATTTCAGGAGGCAGTGTGAGCCGAGAGGAAAGCCAAAAATACGCCGCCAACGACTATATACTGCTTACGCTTTTGTGCGACTGGTATGCGGAATACAAAATGTCTTCAGAATTTGCCAGGAAAGCTGTCTCCATCAGGCCGGATATAAAAGATCAACTGAACGACCTCGTGTTTAAATAGAGGTATAAGTTCAGTAAAAGGACGGGTGTTTACTGAACTTATACGCGCTCAGTCCTTTTCCGCTTTTTCTTCGGAGTCCTCTTCGCCGCCGCCCTGTATGAATTCGAAGAAGAAAAACATGAGGACGGAAAACGCCGCGACCCAGAAATACAGATTATGCGCCGAGCTGAAAAGCTTCTCCATTCTGTCGGCATAAAAAGAAGGCGCCGGCCATTTGTAAATTGTCTCGGAGAGTTTTTTAGAGACGAAATGCACCGACGGGAGGGCGAGCAGCATTCCGATAAAAGTCCAGAGCGAATATATTTTCCCTGTGGCGAGAGATGCCACCGCCCCGTCTGGGAATTGTCCGCAAAGGGCTATTCCTCCTGCGAAGAGCATTCCGCCCGTTACGGAGCCCCAGAAGAATGCCGGACGCGTCTGAATCTGGACTATTCCGTAATTTTTTGCGAAATAAAAGAGGACTGCGCCGATTGCGAGAGATGAAAAGAGGACTTTGAAAAATTTTCCGTTCTTCATGGACAACTGATCGAGCATTGTTTTTCTCCACGCCACTTCCGATTGAATCAGAAAGAAGCCGAATGCCGTTCCGAGCAGGAGCCCGGCGATGAGCCGCGGTGTTCCGGAAAGAGACAATGGTTCCATTTTTTACTCCTTATTTATCGGGTTTGCCTTTTTTTTGGGGTGATGTTTTTCCTCCGCTTGCGCGCGAAACTCCGGAAAAAACCACGCCCCAGATAATGAATGAAAAAATAAATATCCACGCGCCCGTTGACAACTGCATCGCCGCCGCCCATTGTCCAATAAACGAGTCGCCGGCAAACTGAAGCCCTGTCATTACAAGGAAACCTCCCGCTACGCTCTGAATGGCGCTTACGCCGAACGCCCCCATTGTCCCGCTCTTGCTTTTCACGTCCTCTGGGATGATTCGCAACCGCCACGTGCCGCCTGCGAGCGATGCGAGGACGGCGCCAATGGCGATTCCGACGAGAAAGGCTGTTTGCCAGTCGAAAGGGAAATTTTCAGCGACCCGCCGCATATTAATAGAATCGCGGCAATAGTCGGAAATTTTAAGGTAGGCGTCGGACATTCCCACCGGAGTGTTAAGGACGTAAAGGGTCAATATAAAAAGCATGGAAATAGAGAAACCGGAGATCAACGCGGACCACTTTCCTTTGAAAAAATTGAGCATCGTCAGAATCTTCTCCTATAATTGTTTCAGTATATATTCAGAGCCGGGACTGCCTGCCATTTGGCCGTGGCACATAGCTATCGCGATGGCGTCGGTCGAGTCGAGCGGGATTTCTCTCGTGTCTATGCCGAGTATTGAAGCAAGGATGGAAGCCACCGCTATTTTGCTTGAAGCTCCGTTGCCGCAGACAGCCATTTTCGCCTTGCGCGGCGCATATGCGAAGACAGGGATTGATTTTTCCGCAAGCACCAGCATGACAGCTCCGCGCACATAACTTAATATCATCGAAGTTTTTATATTTTTGGAGTAGAAAGCGCTTTCTATTGCCGCAGCCTCCGGTTTGAAATTTTCGGCAAGTTCTCTTATGCCGCCGCCTATTCTCCTGAGGCATTCGCTGTGCGGGGCTGAAGGCTTGTTCTTTATAACTCCGCAGTCTATTATTTTCACTGAACCGGCATTGTAGCTTACGAGCCCGTATCCGGTGCATCTTATGGCTGTGTCTATTCCGAGTATAAGCATTTTTTAATATTGGAGCCAGTTGCAAAAGTCATAAACCGCGCCGTTGCAGATGCCATCGGAGGGCTCGCAAGTATTTCTGGCAGGGGCAATACCCGCGGCGGTCTTGC
>JAGVIF010000337.1 GCA_020056205.1 Lentisphaeria bacterium
CTTACAACTTGTTTTTTAAACGATTCGCTGTACCTTACAACATCTTTCATAAAGTTTGCCTTTCCTTTTGAAAGTGTCAACCTATATCAGGACAAGACATGTGAAAATGAAAGTGGCGCCTTGTCAGGCTTTTCCATCACGAAGAACCAAAACAAGGAGCCGCTACGTGTCGAGGCAGAGGCTCCTCCTCTGCGGCGTTTCAAACTATTGGGTCAACGACATCTTGGGATGTCCATTCTTCAGAGAGCTGTGGACGCGGGAAATCCGGAAACTATCGAAATCCGGCCACCAGACCTCGATTATCGGCGCTGTATTCAATCCACCGATGGAACTGCGCTGGCGCCCCGCATGTTCGCCAGATGGCGCCAGGAAAACTTTTTCGGATATATGATGGAACACTTTGCAATTGATTTACTTATGGAGCACGGAACCAAACCGTTTCACGGCGCCAAAAAGGTGGTCAACTCGGAATGGAGATATCTGGAAAGGCAGCGTAATTCGATCAATGGGAAGCTACGCCACACTGCTCAACCGCAAAATGTAGGTTCGTCGAAGAAAAAAATAATTTAAAAATACTTGAGAGTCGCGCTTGAAAGTTTAACCTAAGTTTTGCGGTTCAAGCGACCGAATTCTTATTTGAATAATTTAATGAACTGTTGCAGTTCAGAATTCGATACTTGTCGTTCGCGTTTTGATAGAATGAGCATATATTCCGCGTCATCTTATAGAGACGGCGGTTGATCAGCTTGTAATTTTTTGGGCGCAGAGAGAGAGTGTGTGTGTCAGATATGCAAGCAGGTTATCCACCGAAACAATAGTGGCCTGAATGGCCTGAAAATAAAGAAATAACGCCGGATCGCCCGCTTTTTCAAGAAAAATTTATCGCCATAATAGGACGGCTGTGAAAAAACAAATAAAAACAACATAAGGAACATTGCAATGGCACGTATGAATCTTGACCCCCGGAAAATGCCCGACTGGCAGATTGCCGAAGCGGCGGAAGAACAGATGAAACCCCTGTCCCAACTGGCATCCGAGATCGGATTGCGCGAAGACGAGTTGATCCCCATGGGGCACAATCTGGCCAAAGTCAATTACCGCCGAGCGCTCGAACGGCTCGGGTCAGGCCCAATCGCGAAGTATATTGACATCACGGCTGTCACACCGACTCCACTGGGAGAAGGCAAGACTACCACTACCATGGGACTGATTGAGGGACTCGGCGCGCTCGGCAAGCGCGTCACCGGCGCCATCCGCCAACCCAGTGGCGGTCCAACATTTAACATCAAGGGTTCAGCCGCCGGTGGCGGCTTGGCGCAGTGCATCCCGCTTACGCCGTTCTCTATTCGCCTCACTGGCGATATAGATTCCATCACCAACGCGCACAACTTGGCCATGGTGGCGCTGACCTCGCGCATGCAACACGAGACCAACTACGATGACGCCCGCCTGGCCAAGAGTGGTCTGAAACGGCTCGATATCGATCCCAAACGCGTGGAAATCAAGTGGGTCATCGACTTCTGCGCGCAGGCGTTGCGCAACATCGTCATCGGCCGCGGCGACAAAATGGACGGATTCGAAATGGAGTCCGGATTCGCCATCTCGGTGTCGAGCGAACTCATGGCCATCCTTGCGGTCGCCAGCGATCTCAAGGACATGCGCGAACGAATTGGCCGCATGGTGGTGGCATACAGTCGCAACGGACGGCCAGTAACAACCGCCGATCTCGAAGTCGACGGCGCTATGACCGCATGGATGCTCGACACCATCAACCCAACGCTTATGCAGACCATAGAAGGCCAGCCCGTGTTCGTGCACGCCGGTCCCTTCGCTAATATCGCCATCGGCCAGAGTTCGGTGATCGCCGACCGGCTCGCCACCCGCCTAGGCGATTACCATGTAACCGAGAGCGGATTCGGCGCTGATATAGGGTTCGAAAAGTTTTGGAATCTCAAGTGCCGCTACTCGGGGTTAGAGCCTAGCGCCGTGGTGATCGTGGCTACGGTGCGCGCTCTCAAGATGCACGGTGGTGGCTCGGAAGTGAAACCCGGTGTCCCCTTGGACAAAGCCTACACCTGCGAGAACCTCGCGCTCTTGGAAAAAGGTTGCGAGAACCTCCTTGCCCACATCGAGACAGTGCGCAAGAGCGGCGTGCGCCCCGTAGTCTGCATCAACTCCTTCCACACCGACACGCCCTCCGAGATCGCGCTCATCCGACGCGTGACTGAAAACGCCAACGCCTTGGTCGCACTCTCCCAGCACTGGCTCAAGGGTGGTGAGGGCGCACGCGAACTCGCCGAAACCGTGGTGGCCGCCTGTAACGAAAAAACCAAGTTCCGCCACCTCTACGACTTGAGTACGCCGTTCCGTCAGCGCATCGAACTCATCGCCAAGGAAGTATACGGCGCAGAGGGCGTATCCTATTCCGACGACGCCCTGGCTAAGATCAAGGCCTGCGAAGCGGACCCGGAAATCGCCAAGATGGGGACCTGCATGGTCAAGACCCATCTTAGTCTGTCGCACGACCCAAATATCAAGGGCCGCCCTCGGGGCTGGACACTGCCTATCCGCGACATCTTGGTCTACAAGGGCGCCGGCTTCGTGGTGCCTGTAGCCGGAGCCATCAAACTGATGCCAGGCACGGGATCGGACCCAGCGTTCCGGCGCATCGATGTCGACACCGCCACAGGCAGGGTCCGAGGGTTGTTCTAAAGTAAATATTCACCGAACTCCGCCTGTCCTTTGTATACTCTATAAGGTTGAAAATTTACACATAGACGAGTCCGATTGCGGATTGGATTTTTTCGATCCGACTGATGGGCGATATGAATGCGGTAGCGATCTTTTGAGTTTGGCTTCGCATTCTTTTAGTGTTCCGTGACATAA
>JAGVIF010000280.1 GCA_020056205.1 Lentisphaeria bacterium
CGGTGAAACTCTATGGGCAATATCAGAAGCGTTTATCTTCTCCTTATCTTGCAGGGAGTTTATTCGCAATTCGTGCAGGTCGTCGTCCTGCGCGAGTTGGCGACAAGGTTTTCAGGAATTGAAATCGCATTTGCGGTCGCCCTTTCCTCGATTATCGTGTGGACAGCCGCAGGCGCGTTTTTCGGCAGGGCGATGAAAACTTTTGCAAGTCCGCAGTCGTTGTCCGTTCTTCTCATCATGGTTTCGCCTATTTCAGCAATTGCGTCTCTTCTGTATGCGTCATGCGGACATCCTTTCCTCTCGCCAAGATATGAACTTGCGTATAGCCTCGACGAGATCATCCTGTTCAGTTCGGCGATGACACTGCCTTTCGGGATTGTGAACGGCATGATCTTTGGGCATATGTCGGCAATCGCTCAAAATGAAAAAGCCGGCCTCCTGTATGCGTCGGATGCGATCGGGGATACGGCGGGCGGGCTTATTTTTTCAATTGTCCTTGCCTCTTTCGCTCCGCCGCTTTCCGTGATAGCGGCATCCGGGATCGCGTTGATGATCTGCTCCCTTATATTTCTCCGCAATCCCGGCAGGCTCGCTGTCGTATTTTCAGCCTTGGCGATACCGGCTGTCTTTTCAGCGGCATTTCTTGACGGGCAAATTTCTCTGATAAAATGGAAGCAGGTCCTGCCGTCATTCACCCACGAACGGACCGTTGAAACGGCATACGGGCGGGTGGACATCCTCAAGTCGGTCTCGCATGAAGCGAAGGCGGTGTATTTTGAAGGCTCGTTGTGCGGAACCGTTCCGCTGGATAAGGAGCTTGCAATCCCCCTTGCCGCCTTTTCCCTGTCGGAGACCGGAGGTGAAAACCTTGAGATACTTCTTGTAACATCAGTTTTTAATCCGCTGATTTCCATCTTCTGCGGCGCGGATTCGGTTTCGAGGGTCGATCTCGTATGCCCCGACCGGAGGCTCTTTGAGATTTCAAGGAATTTGAAAACTGTTCCGGGCGAATTCCGAAAATTGAATCTAAAACGCGGCGATGCCAGAGCCTATATGGAAAAATCCATGTCTAAATACGATCTTGTGATTGTCCTTGATTCCGAGCCAGACAGCATATCAGGAAACAGATTTTTCACGAAAGAGTTCTACAGGCTTGTCAAAGAGAACCTCAAGAATGGGGGTGTTCTGGTCATCTCCATGCCATCTACCGAGGGATACAGCGGAGAGAAGACAAGAATTTTCAACGCGATAATAACTTCAACATTGAAGACATCTTTTCGCAACGTTGTCGTGTTGCCCGGAGAGGAGAAGATAGTTGCGGCTTCGGATTCGGAGAAACTTACTGCGGATTTCACGGAACTCGACCGCCGCGCCGAAAGAATCTTGAAAGGAACAACCGGTTTCGTCCCGGGTATCTTCTCGGCAACCTTTTCACAGTCGGAACAAAGGACGGAAGCGGAGCAGATTGAAGCGGCCGGAGGGGACTGCGGGATCAATTCAGATGCTTCTCCGATCCTTCCGATGCATTATCTCAAACTCCGCTCGAGAAT
Organism: Lentisphaeria bacterium; assembly: GCA_020056205.1. Taxonomy (GTDB): domain Bacteria; phylum Verrucomicrobiota; class Lentisphaeria; order Victivallales; family GWF2-50-93; genus JAGVIF01. Next base: position 1,551 of record JAGVIF010000280.1, read on the forward strand.
TATTTCCGGGGATTTTGAAAAGCCCGGCGTATGCGCATCCGCTATTGAATGGATATCCGGAAAACTCGGTCTGCTACTGGCATTTTTTTCAGCCATCTACGTATTTGTCCTTGTCTTCAGAATGAAAAGTCATGGGCATCGGTTCAACATCGAATTTTCCTCCTTTGAAAACGGCTTCTATGCGATGGGGGTGAACATAATGCTCCTTTTCATCTATCAGAACAGATGCGGCATGTTGTATAGGGATATAGCGGCAATGGCGGCCGTGTTCATTGCCGGAACGGCTGTCGGAGCCTGTTGCGGACAGGGGAGGAAGAAGATAAATCTGGCAACTGTTGTCTTATCAGCAGTCGTTCCGGCGGCAGGAATGTCTCTTACCCAAGTTCCATTTTTTTTAACAATGTCTGCCGTGATGATTCTTCTTTTTGCGGCGGGAGTTTCGGTCGGGGCGACATACTCATTGCTTGTTGAAAAATCTTCCAAAACGGCTGACACCAGCTCTCTTTGGGCTTATGAGATGGCTGGCGGCGCTCTCGGTGGTATTGCATTTTCCTTGTTTCTCATGCCGTTGACAGGAATCGCCGTCTGTGTTCTTATCCTGACGTTCCTGCGCTTGTATCCGATCATACTTTCCCTGAAGAATATTTTGACGCATGAACCGGCAGTTATACTCTATAAAGGTTGAAAATTTAACATAGATTGCGAAGATTTTGAGAATTGATTCGTATTCTGAAAACCCGACGATACCGAGAGTGCGGAAATGCGAAAGTGCAGCACAGGCATCTTGCCTGTGAAAAAAGTAGAAGGGAAAAGGTAAAAAGGAAAAAGAGAGAAGGAGAAAGTAGAAAAGTTTTCTAAATTTTTGTGTGTCCCTTATGTCCCTTGTGTCCCTTATGTCTCTGCGTTCTCTACGGTGATTGTATGGAAGGCGGCGGCAAATGTTAACGTAAGAATCAAAAAGAGACTGACTTATTGATGAGCGTAAGCGAATCTTTGGAGTGCCTGCCCAGAGCTTGCCCGCAGTGAGCTTGCCGAAACCTGTCGAGGGGGCGAAGCCCCTGTGCTTGCATCCCGAGTAAATATTCACCGAACCCTGCCTGTGCGCCTGCCTGCCCCGCTGGGGCGGTAGGCAGGTGTCCGCCTGACTGCGAGCGTCCTCGCTCAGGCATGCACGCAGACAGGTCCCTACATTTTGCGTTTGAGCAGCGCCGCGCAGGCATGCGCTCAAGAGAAAAGTAGTATGCGACCTCCGGGCGCATGAAACAATTTGCTCTTTGCGCCAGGGATGTCGCAAGCTACCGTCCGAATTCTTATTTGAATAATTTAATGAACTACATTGCAGTTCATACATCGTTTATTATCAAAAACTTAGTTTAAATTCGGCTGATTGAACCGCAAAACTTAGGTTAATATTTACGTATAAGTTCAGCAAAGGACGGGATTTGCTGAACTTATACTCATGCTGTATATTGTGCCCCTATGGAAGAAGAAATAATTCATTTTGACTGTCTTGTTATCGGGAGCGGCTCGTCCGGTCTCTTTTCAGCCCTTAAACTCGCTGAAAAGGGATTCTCCGTGGCTGTTGTAACCAAACGCTCCGTAAATGAGTCAAATACCCGCCACGCCCAGGGCGGAGTGGCGTGCGTCATTGATCGCTCCGATTCCTTCGCCGAACACGTGAACGATACCCTTGTGGCAGGGGACAATCTCTGCAAAAGGGAAGTCGTGGAGGAAATAGTCGAATCCGCTCCGAAGGCGATATCGGATTTGGAGAAATACGGTCTTCACTTTACGACAAGAGGCGAAATCGGCGAGAAAGATCATTTCGAGGATTATGACCTTGGCAAAGAGGGCGGACATTCAAAGAGAAGAGTCCTTCATGCAGGCGATTTTACCGGAGAACAGATAGAAGACACTCTTGTCTCCGCCTGCAAACAAAACGACAAAATCAAAATTTTTGAAAATCATATAGCCGTAGATTTAATCACAACAGCCAAGCTCGGCTGGATGGGAGAGGATTTTATTCTCGGAGCCTACGTCCTTGACATCGCCTGCGGCAGGATCAAAACTTTTACCGCAATATCAACAGTTGTCGCAACCGGCGGGGCCGGGAAAATCTATCTTTATTCGAGCAATCCTGATATCGCATCAGGCGACGGAATCGCGATGTGTTACAGAGCGCATGTGCCAATATTAAACATGGAATTTTTCCAGTTTCATCCCACTATCCTCTATCATCAAAAGGAAAAATCGTTCCTCATAAGCGAGGCGCTCAGAGGAGAAGGAGCAAGGCTACTAAAAAGGGACTCCTCCGGACAAATGATCGAATTTATGGAAAACTACCATCACCTCGGAGCCTTGGCTCCAAGAGATGTGGTCGCGCGCGCCATAGACAACGAACTAAAACGCTCAGGACAGGAATCCGTCTTCCTCGATATCACCCGCAAAAACAGGGATTTCCTCCAACTCCGCTTCCCAAAAATATTCGAAAAACTCTTCTCTCTCGGAATTGATATGTCGAAAGACCTCATCCCGGTTGTCCCGGCCGCACACTACTCTTGCGGAGGCATTCAAACCTCTGTCAATGGAACAACCTCAGTAAAAGGACTTTATGTCGTAGGCGAAAGCGCCTGCACCGGACTGCACGGCGCCAACCGCCTCGCAAGCAACAGCCTACTCGAGGCCATAGTCGTCCCAAAAACGGCGGCGAAAAATATCAGCGCCTCGTTCAACTTATTGAAAAAAAACCGCCCAAGCGGAAAAATCCCCGTTTGGAGAAGCGGAAACGCGACAAATTCAGACGAGCTTGTCGTCGTATCCCACAACTGGGAGGAAATCCGCAAATTCATGTGGGACTATGTGGGCATATTCAGAACAAACAAAAGACTCGAACGCGCAAAAAACAGAATAAAAAATATCAGAAAGGAAATAGAAAAATACTACTGGGACTTCTATCTGTCGCCGGACCTGATAGAACTCAGAAATCTCGCCTCCGTCGCGGAAATAATAATTGACTCAGCCATCACCAGAAAAGAAAGCAGGGGGCTGCATTACAACGCGGATTACCCCGACAGAGACCCCGACCTTGACGGCATTGACACCGTGATAAGAAAACCCTACAGGTAAA
>JAGVIF010000455.1 GCA_020056205.1 Lentisphaeria bacterium
ATTTCGAGGTAGCGCGGGTCTATTTGACCCGCGACTCTCGGGTCAGATAGACCCGAGTTACTTTTTTCGAAATCCTTAACTTAGCGCCATTCGGGTCGGGATCGATTTCCAATTTCAGATTGCCGATTTCCAAATTCTTCGCCGCAGAGACAAGAGACATAAGGGACGTGAGGGACGCAAGGGACATATTATTTTTCGATTTGGTGATTTAGAGATTGTTCAATCAGGGCTTGTCCGCGTTTTTCTTCGCTGAGAGAAGTATATCGGCGAAACTCCAGAGATAAACTGCGGCTATGAGAAGGAAGGGTGGAATCATGGAAAGAAGATATCTGGTGAAATTAAATTCAGGCTCTCCGCCGTCAACGATCATCATCACGCTCGAATAAAGAGGCTGAAATAATGCGTAAACGACCCAGCACAAGCCGGTGAGCGCCGCAACCAGCATAATGATTCCATGCGCTCGCCTGCCGGCGGCGAATTGTCCGAGCCCGGGCGCGACAAGATTCAAGGTCAAATGTAAGAGATTTTTTTTGGTGGAACTTGATTTCATCGGCATTAAAACTCACGAATTAAGAACCCCATAACCCATAACTTATAACTTTCTACTTTTTTCAGCAGGCTCTATTTACAGTGGATTTTTACCATTCGAGGATGGAATTTCGGCGCCGTTATTTTCTCCGCCCGCGTTCACTTCGATGACTTTCGCCACGCCGCTTATCTTGTCGTTTTCACTCAGGCGCATTATGCGGACGCCGACCGACGCTCTTCCGACAGTTCGGACTTCCTTCACGGGAACCCTCACGGTTTGTCCTTTTTCAGTCATAACAAGGATTTCGTCATTATCGCTCACCTGAAGCGTTGTTATAACCGATTCGCCTTCGCGCAGTTTTATATTTGTAACGCCTTTCGCCCCTCTTTTTGTTTTCCGATAGGTGCTCACGAAACTTCTTTTGCCCATCCCGCCGTCCGAAACAACAAGCATTTGAGGTCCGCCCTTGGCTTCAGCATCGGCGTCGCTTTCAAATTCGTCAGGGCAGTCAATTGTCTCCATACTGACCACATAGTCGCCTTTCCTCTTGAAACGCATGCCTGTTACGCCTCTGGTAACTCTTCCCATGGGGCGGATGCCCTGCTCATTGCATCTGCACGCCATTCCCAGCGAGCTCGATAAAATAACGTCTTGAGAGCCGTTTGTCACGGAAACTCCAATCAAATCATCGCCGTCATCAATTTTCAAAGCCTTGATAGCGGCTTTTCTCAAATTTTTAAAGGCTGAGAGCGGAGTTTTTTTTATGACCCCGTTTCTCGTGGCCATCATCACATAAAGATCATCTCTGTCTATTTCGTCTTTTTTTACTGTTATCATCGCCTTTATCAGTTCGGACGGCTCAACCTTTATAAGATTGATTATAGCTTTTCCTTTTCCGGCGCGTTGTCCCTCCGGTATTTCATAGACATTCAGCCAGTGCATAGTTCCCTTGTCGGTGAAAAACAATATTATGTCGTGGCTGTCGGCGTTGAAAAGATGCTCCACATAATCTTCATCCTTGGTTTCCATTCCTTTCACCCCCTTTCCGCCCTTGTGCTGGACATCGAAGGTGTCTATCGAAACGCGTTTGATGTAGCCGCTCTTTGAGACGGTGATAAGGCATGAGTGCCTCTGTATCAGGTCGGCTATCGCGAAATCTTTTTCAGCGTGGGTTATTTCGGACCGTCTCGGATTGCCGTATTTTTCCTTTACCGCGCGAAGCTCTTCCCTGATCATGTTTATTCTCAACTGCTTGTCGGAAAGAAAGGCCTTCAATTCCTCAATTCTTTTCATAATCTGTTCAAATTCAGCCTTGAGGTCGTCTATGGCCAACCCTGTCAACTGGTGCAGGCGCAGTTCAAGTATGGCGTCGGATTGTTTTTGGCTCAGTTTGAACCTTTCAATCAAAGATTTTCCGGCGTCCTCCTTCGTCCTCGCCTCGCGGATTATCTTCACAACTTCATCTATATTCGCAACCGCTGTCAAAAGCCCTTCGAGAATGTGCGCTCTGGCCTCCGCTCTTTCGAGTTCAAACTTTGCCCGCCTCGTTACAACATCAAGGCGATGCTCAATGTACGCGGAGAGAATTTCTTTCAAGGTCATAATTCTGGGACGCTTATGATCAACCATCAGCGTGGTCGCGGCGAAGATATTCTCCAGCGGCGTGTGCGCGTAAAGCTGATTCAAAACGACAGCGCCCATCGCGCCGCGCTTAATGTCAACAACTATCCTTATCCCTACTCTCTTACTGCTCTCGTCTCTCACGCCCGATATGCCTGTGATTTTCTTCTGATTCACAAGGTCCGCGATTTTCACAATCAGATTTTCCTTGTTCACCGCGTATGGGATTTCAGTGAATATTATCTGCTCCCTGCCGTCGTCCTTCTCGGTAATATCACACTTTGCCCTGATCTTGATGCTGCCCTTTCCGGTTTCATAAAGGCGCTTAATCTCTCCTATTCCGCATATTGTGGCTCCGGTGGGAAAATCCGGACCCGGCAGATGCCTCATCAAATCGGAAATCGTCGCATCGGGATTCTCAAGAAGGCATATTGTCGTGTCAATAACTTCCGACAAGTTGTGTGGCGGTATATTGGTCGCCATCCCGACGCCAATCCCCGTCGAACCGTTCACAAGAACGTTCGGAAAATTCGCCGGAAGCACCTCCGGCTCAAGCGTGGTTTCATCGAAGGTCGGAAGCATATCAACAGTGTTTTTGTCAATATCGGCGAGGAGTTCCTCGGCAAGACGCTCCAGACGGCACTCCGTGTAACGGTATGCCGCAGGCGGGTCGCCGTCTATGCTTCCGAAGTTTCCCTGTCCATCTATAAGCTCCTCGCGCATTGAAAAATCCTGCGCCATCCTGACGAGCGTGTCATAAACCGACGCGTCGCCGTGCGGATGATAATTTCCTATAACTTCTCCTACGACTTTCGCGCTTTTCGTGTAGGCATGCCCCTTTGTGAGGCCAAGCTTGTGCATAGCGTAGAGTATCCGTCGGTTCGCCGGCTTGAGCCCGTCCCGCACATCCGGGATTGCCCTGCCTATGTTGACGCTGAGCGAATACTGTAGATACGCGGTATGCATAATATCTTCAATATTAACGGGATAATCGTTTTTGCCTATATCTGACATAATATTTCCTCAAGGTTTTCCTTATTTTTTGAAGGAGGGTGAATATATACTCTATAGGGTTGAAAATTTAACATAGATTGCGAAGATTTTGAGAATTGATTTGTATTCTGAGAGCCCGACGATACCGAGGTATCGAAGGCGCTCGAAGAATGCGAAGCCAAACTCAAAAGATCGCAACCGCTTCGCGGCGAGTCTCTTGCGTCCGTATTTTTCCGTTCCTTCTTCGGACGATATTCATATCGCCCATCAGTCGGAACGAAAAAATCCAATCCGCAATCTGACTCGTCTATGTGTAAATTTTCAGCCTTATTAGAGTATAGCTTAATACCGCATTTTAACAAGCTGAAATTTTGCGGTTTCCCCGGTTTTATCAAAATGAAACTTTTACTTAATCTCCGTCAGACCTAGGGATGAATGATGTCTCGTTGAGAAAATCGGGGGAGAAGGACGAGCCGTTGAATATTATTTTGCTTACCGAACAGTTTGCAACTGAGGTCATATCAACATCGCACATGGATTTGAGAAGAGCGG
>JAGVIF010000193.1 GCA_020056205.1 Lentisphaeria bacterium
CGGGATTTAACGGGGGCTAACACTGAGAAAATCGGGGGTGTCGGTTTTAATTATTATTGGACTGAGGTTCGACCGGACGCTTGGCCGGCCACTGCGGCAAACCAGACGACCTATCGTCCGCTGACAAGCATAAACAGACCGTCAGCGACGGTCATGCTGGGCGATACGTATGATACGTCTGATGCTGCGACTTGGTTTTTGTCCGTTTATCTCTATCCACCGTGGATATCTGTCGGCGTGGGTAACCGTCACCGCGGAAGCATTAACGTGCTGTTTTACGATGGCCACGGCCAATGGTACTCACGGACAGAACTGAACTCTCTGGTGGATATCTACAAGTATGATCCGCCGTAAAAGCAGCCAGCATTTTCATTTTTTCAGGTTCACGGTTCAACCATAATAACTAAAAGGAGCAACAATGAAAACTAAACTGAAAGGAAGAAGCACAAAAACTGAACCACGTGGAGGGCCACGCTCGCCGTGGCCGGGTTTTTTCACGGTCGCGACCAGCGCGACCTGCAGCAAAGTTACGTCCTCGGCGGCGTTTCCCGCGCTGCTTTCCGTTGTGATCGCCTTGTTCTGCGCGTGCGAGTTGCGAGCGGTTGATCCAACGCCGCCACCGTCGCCCTCGTCCGAGTTTAAGGTGGGTTCCGACGGAAATATGATCCTGAACCATGATTTTTCAAATGGCCGCAACTCATGGGAGCAGAACGGCGAGGGGCAACACACGATCCTGGCGGGAAATGAGATGCTTTATTTGCAAAACGAAGGCTATTTCGCCGCCTACCAAGATCTCGAAATCCCATCAACTGGCGTTTATCTTTTCGAGGTGATTGTTCACAACCAAGGGCAGAGAGGCGCCCAGGCCATCATCATTCCGTTCGTGGACGGGGCATTTGACGGTCAGAAAAACACGTATCTGGTCGCCGAGGGTGACGACAAGTGGCAGCGCGTTTCCAAACAGGTGGACATTGGAGCGAATGTGTCCAAAGTTCGCATCGCTTTGGTTGGGATGAGCATGGGCGCCTGGTTCAAGGCGGTGTACTTTGGAGTTTCTCATAAGCGTCCCGTCGCCGAAATACCGAAAGTCGAGGGAAGCATTTCCATCAACGGACTGCCTGATGAGTCCGCATGGCAGAAGGCGCTGCAGCTTAAGGACTTCAGGGTTCTGGGCAGACCGAAAGAGATCGCTGTTCCGGAAACAACAGCGCGCGTTTTTTATAATGATGACCATCTCTACATCGCGTATCAGGCGCAGGAGCCATCGCCTGGGAACATGAATGTTGTGGAGAAAAATGCGGTTGTAATCTACGGCGGCGACGATGTCGAGACGTTTATTTCTCCAAATCGCGAGGAGTTCTTTCAGTTTCTTGTCGGCCCCAAGGGACACCATGCCGCCATCCGGAAGTTAAAATCGGCCAAGACTATCAGGAAACTCTGGTATCATGATCTTCTCCAAGGCGAGTCATTAACCGATTTTGACGGGGATTGGGAGGCGGCGGGCAAGACGGGTTCAAACGCATACACCGTGGAGATGAAAATCGCCCTAAAGGATATTTTCAAGAATTCGCAAGAGGCGGAAAAGGGGGCTCTTTACATCAATTTTTGTCGTCATCGCACTCAGGGAGAGATTCCCTATTCAAATTGGAGTGGGCTTGCCGGCAACACATTTCATGCTCCACAGAACTTTCCGGAATTCAAGATCGCCTGGCGCGGAACAGCGAGGGAAAGCCCGGTGGCTACTTTTGCCGAGAAACCATCCGAATTAAGCCATGTCACCCACCCCTTGTCCGTTCCGGGGCGCCTGATGGCCGGTGTTCCCTTGAAGCAGGAGATTCTCACGAACGTGTATTTCGAAGTGCCTGCGGAACTGCGATTTCAGGAGGAAGGCGTGCTTATTGACGGCGGGGTCAAGGAACTGATCAAGAGAGGCGTCGTGGACACTACGGGAAAGGGGATGGCGACCATTGCGGTGTCCCTTCTGGGAAAAGACGAGCCTCCACCCCTGGCGCTGGATGAACCCCACAGAGTTCTCTACAACACGTCGCCAGAGGCCTTCGTGCTGAACATTGCTCCGCAAACCATCTCCATACGAGGCCGCGCCCGTGAAGGGGTTCTTCGCGGACTTGCCACGGCGGCGCTGCTGGTCAGCCAGGCCAAATCATCGAAGGACAAGAGATTGAAAGGAATGACGATCGTGGACGCACCCCGAATTGGCGTCAGGGGCTGGGATGCCGGCGGCATAAGAACCCCGGAGGGGATCAAGCAACTCTTGGATATCTGGTTTCTTTTACGTCTGAACCATCTTGTCTTTGAAGCAAGCACCTACGGGAATGAGGCGGAATTCCCGTTTGAGAGCCATCCGGATATCGGGAGCACCCTGCACACCAAACAACAATACAAAGAACTCGCCGAATACGCCCGTGTCCGCGGCATCACCATCGTTCCGCTTTTTTATTCGTGGTCCCGCGCCGGCTACATCCTGAACAAAGAGCGCTATAAGCATCTGGCCGCAGGCAAAAATCCGAATGATCCGGCGCACCTCCATGATCGAACGTTCAACGCATGGCACCCGGAGACAAAAAAACTTCTCTTTGATCTTTACGACGAGCTGATTGACACGATGAGCATTGACGCCCTGAACATCGGGCTTGATGAAGCTCATTATGATACCATGGTGGATCCCCTCAACGAATACTCGAAGGGCAAGTCTCCCCGCGATTGGATGGCGTATGCCGTTACGGAGACCAAAAAACATTTGGATAAAAAAAACGTTGCTTTGTGGATCTTCGCCGACCTCTTGAGTCCCTATCATTCCGGTGGCGTGATTGGAATCAATGAGCCGGAGGATATCGGGAAACTCAATGTCTTTCCGAAGGACATCTACGTTTTACCCTGGAATTATGATCCGCCCAAATCAGAGGGCTATATAGCAATCCCATTTCTGAAAAAAGCGGGCTTCAAGGTGATTGGCACCCCTTCTTGGTACACGGCGCAGAATGTGCCGGCCATGGCGCGCGATGTGTTTGCATGCAAGGCGGAAGGAATGATCGGCACCACATGGGGTTCGCCTATTCCGGAGACACCCTACGTCCAAATCTTTACGGGCGTCTCACTACTTGCTTATATGACCTGGTCGCCTGAATATGCGGATATTGACGCGTTTCCGTTCATTCCGGACTATCTATACAAATATGTGGCATTCCAATACGGCAAAGAAAGCTCCTTCCTCAATGGCAGTGTCACTTGGTCTAATCCGGTCGCGCAAACGCCCGGACAAATAAACAAGGGCGAGCTTCATGAAAGGATGGGGTTCCCAGTCAATGTCACGCTGGACTTTCTGACACGATCATACACGAATAATCGCGGAGTGAAGATACTTCCCTTTGCTGCAAACAGCGAGATTGCCGCATATGGTGTTCGCGGCGGCAAGAATGAGAGCGTGACACTGCCGGTGGCCACGAAGGCGCATGAGCTCACCTTTTTTCATGCCGTCTCCAAGCTTTACGACTATGAACAGCAGGCGCTCCAGTTGAATCCTTACTACAAGGGCGCCGAGGCGGGCGCCTACGATATCCGGTATGCCAACGGGCAAACCGAGGTCATCCGGCTCGCGTTCAGGCGAGAAGCAAGTGATTGGAATGACTGCGTTGTTCCAGCGCGCTGCGACCCACTTATCTTCGGAAGCATGAAACGGCAGGTGCATCTCAACCTTCCAACCTATACGTGGAAAAATCCCCACCCTGATCAGACCATCGAATCCATAACCATGCGCTCGGGAAATCGAGAGAAGATGGACCTCTTCCTGCTTGGGCTATCGGGCGGGAGCCATTGATCTTCGAGGAAATATGAAATTCATTAAAAATAAGCTCAAAAATGGAGGAAAACAATGAAGATGAAAAATGAGGGCGTTGGAAAACTCCTCGATGCCATCGAAGATATAGCATGGGGCGAAGAACGCGACAGAGAACCGGAAATAGCGATTAATTTAAGGCA
>JAGVIF010000491.1 GCA_020056205.1 Lentisphaeria bacterium
ATGCTATCAACGCGAACGCATTTCTGATTTTTAATTTTCGATTTCCAATTTTACCCATTTGACTGTTTAACTGTTTTACGGTTCGACAGTCCAATGGCAGGATGTTTTTATTCCGTGGATAGATGGCGGCTTCCGGCAGTCCGTGTTTTTCGCTTTTCATAACGATCACCTCTTTAATTTAAATTCAGGAACTAATTGCAAAACTCCGGTCGCGGCGAGTCGAAGATCCCGATTCGATTTTCGACATCGGGGCGCGACCCTCCATTTTACGCCGTAGGCGTGGAGGGCCACGCTGGCCGTGGCCGGTTATTTTCATGGTCGCGACCCAGCCGAGCTCTGCGACGCTTGCCAGAGCCAAAACCGCGACCCTCCATTTTAGTTACCTCTTCATGTTTTTGTTTTTTTCGCTTTCATTTTTCCTTTGTTTGTAGTAGGCGAATTTATTCGCCGTTCTTTATAACGCGCAATAAATTGCGCTACTACGAACGGATTTCGCATTTTATTTGCTGTTATTCTGACTACTGACTTCTTTTTTTATTCTTCACTTCCGAACTCCCGAACTTCTTTACCGCTTTCTCCTTTCTAAATTCTCCTTTCTCCTCTATTCTGACTACTGTCTCCTGCATGCCGCGTCCGAAGTCTCCCTGTTACGAGACGAAGGCGGGACTTCTGACTACTTTTGCAATTACCTCATTCTTGCTCTCATTTTTTTTTACCGTCATACCGTTATGCCGTTAAACCGTTAAACTATTTCGCCTTTTCATTTTTCATGGAGCTTTTTACGCAGGCAATGCCGTTCGCCCTAGGCTGGACGAACGGCTTTAGCGCGATTTCAACCTCGTCTGGCGGCATCAGCTCGACATAAATGTTTCTTAAACCTGATTCGAGCATTTCCAACTGGTGTTCCAGGCTAGCAATACTCCGCTGATAGGCCTGTTCCTGGCGCAAATCGCGGCAAACGCCGGACAGACGAATACCGGATGCGGCAAGCAGCGCCAGGCGCGACGATGGCGACAGCAGTCTGAACTCAAGCGCGGCGATCTCCTTTCCCGGATGCGGGTTTCGCCATACGGTCATATAGCAGGAAATCCTATGGGTCAGTTCGGTGTAGCCGGCCCATGCCGCAATGCCATCCGACAGTGTATTAGGATGCCCCCACCAGTCGGCGGTATTGACCCCGCTGGTGAACTTGAACTCTCCGGCGGAGCCGTCGGCGTAGAGGATTTTCATGACTGCGACATCGGTGTTTTTCGGAGCTTGGTAAGCAGTGTTGAAAAAGGCTATCGCATCATAACAGGCATTTACTTTAAGCGGCTTCGGCTCTTCATCGGCGGCGATGCGAAGATAAGCTTCGGCATTCGGATTCGGCAGATGAAATTTTATGCCGCAGATTTTTTTTTCGCCGGACGGCGGACGGAATGCCGATGCCGTCGCCGGCATGCAGTTTCCGGCCGAACTGTTCGCAATCCCGGACAAGTCAAGCGGGCGGCTTTCACCTGCGAAATTCGCACCGTATATGTTTTCCATCAATGCTTTCAATTCATGGTCGAAAAGATTCATGTCCCCTGTCATCCGTAGCAATTTCATAAAATCATGCGCCTGCGGCGAGGCCTCCGACCCGGCGGATTCCGTAATCGTTATCTCCTGTCCGGTATCATGGTAAACGCAGTCATCCAGCGCCATCAGCTTTTCCGCAAACGCCTTGGGCTGACCGAGGAATGACGCGGCAAAGCGCTCCATGAATTCGGCGTAGCGTTCTTCCCGGACATGCCAGGAGAAATCCGCTCCCGCCGCAATCCCCTGCCATGCCCCGGCCATCGGGCCATTATTGTTCCAATAGGTGATCAGGAGTCCGTCACCATGATTGGCCAGAACCGTCTTTGCAAAATTCTTGTTGTTCTCAAACCTGAATTTAAATGAAGCGAGCGGACTGTGCCCGCCGTTTTCCTCGCTGGCGGCAGTACCGGCAATACACTTGAAACCATTGTCCTTGAAGAACTTGAAAAACGGATAAGGATGGTATTTGCCGGAACTGTCCTGCCGCCAATAGCGCTCGAACAGTTTTTTCCTATCTTCGCTGCAAACGCCTTCCGGGTTGACTTCGTCGCAGGGCGCCTCCAGGTATCCTTCATTGCCGCAGTAGCGCCAGTCGTTGATCACGATGTCACGTGGAAAGTTTGCCAGGTCCTCCGGATATTTGATCAGCATGTCGCCCCAGATGATGGGTATCTTGCCCCGGGCGATGATCCATCTGGACAGTTCAGCGTAGTATTTGGTATAAAGTTTCGCTAGGGCGCCGTTCTCCGCATGCTTCCGGCATTCAGGACAGAAACCGCCTTGCCTGAACACCTCATCGCCGGTGATGTGCGCATATCTGGAGTCAGTGTGAAATTCCAGCGCTTCCGCCCATAGTTCCTGCATAAATTGGAGCGTTGCCGGATTGCTGGCGCACATTTCCTCAATGTGATCCGGTAATTCTTTCAAATGCGCATATTCTTTATGCGCCAGATACTGTCCGGCGTGGCCAAGCGAGTCCAGCAACGGAATGACCTCAATAAAATTATCGCGGGCGACTTGCAACAGCGATTGCAGCTCCTTCCTGGTGTAGGCATTTCGGTGGCAAATGCCGCGATGCTTTTGCCAGGGAAAGCGGTCATCGTATTCCAGCGCCAGCGTATTCAACTTAAAATCGCTCAAATTTTCTATAACTCTTTTAAGATGTCCCGCTGTCGGCATGAAGCCACCACCAAGATTAATATGGAAGCCGCGCAGTTTCAGGTCAGGCCAGTCGCTAATCTCAATTGTCCTGATTTCAGTTCCGCCGGACAAAAGTTGCCGCAGGGTCTTGATCCCGTAAAATGCGCCGCGTTCATGGCCGGCCTGAATTTCAATCCCGTCTTCACGGACGCTTAAACGATAGGCTTCCCGCTGGATATCCGCGTCGCCGGAATCGGCGATATCTGCCGCCACCGGATTGATCTCCAGTAAAGTCTTGAGCCCGGTTTTTCCGGCCAGCTCCGCCGCCTCGCAGTCCAGCCTGGCGGAACCGAAGCCGTTCCGGCAGTCGAACTTCTCAGCTCTTGCAAGGTATTTTGCTCCAAGCTGGATGACTTTAGGTTTGGGAATTATCGAATTGCAGTTCATAATCTTCCTCATCGGCATCGGTTTTGAGTTTTGCATTTGGCTCATTTCCTTAGTGTCTTCGTTTTAAAGTTCTATGTTGTTAATCAGGAGTCAGAATTTCCAATTGCCGACCGCCAATTTTAAAAGGCGCAAAGGCGCAAAGATTTCTGTTATTATCGTTATCGCCGTCCCTTTTGTCTTTTTTGTCCCTTATGTCCTTATATATTTCAGTTTCACTTCGATAAAATTGCGAAAATCGCAGTCCGTCGCTGAATAATGATTTCAAGATATAGTGATTTAGAGATTTGGAGATTTTTCAATCCTTCAATCTCACAATCATCCAATCACCAGATTCTACATTCTGACTCCTGACCTCTTTTTTTATTCTGAACCCTGAACCTTGAACGCTGAACTTTGATATTTCCATCTTGCAATTTGAAATTGCGCCTTATGGATGATATTATATAGCACATAATGAAGAAACGCAAGACGGGCAAATTTGATATTTATTAACTAAACTTGATGTGGAGATGGATTTTATTACATGATCTCATGGCTGACAAATTTCATGACCGTCCGGCCTTTGCCGCCTTTGCCGGCGCTTATGCAAATATCCGTTGAAGAGAGGGATTCCCCCGCTTATCGCCAAGAGGGACGTTTTCGCAGAAGCGAAAAGCACCTGTGCTTTCAATACACACTTTCCGGAAAAGGGGTTTTCAAAGACGCGAAAGGCGCGCGCCTGGTTTTACCAGGGCATGGCTTTCTATGGGAGTTGGGAGACCCCTCTACGGCATACTACTATCCGCCTGATGGCAAGGAAACATGGAAATTTATTTTCATCAAATTCAAAGGGGATATGGCCACGGAGCTTGTCCGGAGAATGGTCAAACGGTACGGGCATATTTTCCGTTTGGACGCGAACAGCGTCGTTTTAAGGCAACTCTCCTCATGGAGTACGTATGACGGCGCGCTGATTCGCATCTCTCCATACGAAGGAGCCGCCATCATCATGGATATTCTGAACACACTTGGAGCAAGTATTGAGGATCAAAGCTTTACAAATGCCCATAGCGGCCGTCTTGTCACTCGAGCCTGCAGAATTTTTGACGCCCGCTTCACAGAGAACCTGACCGTAAATGAGGTTGCCGGTGAAATTGGCGTAAGCCAGGAGCACCTGACGCGCACCTTCAAGGCTGAGTTGAAATACACTCCACACCAATATCTGAGCAAACGCCGCATCTTCGCCGCCTGCAAATTGCTAAAGGACTCGTCCCTCAGTTGCAAGGAAATATGCAATCGCGCCGGAGGACTGACTCCTCAATATTTCGTCCGTCTCTTCAGGAAGGAGTTCAATATGACTCCCGCCCAATTTCGCAAAACAGGATCCCTCACGTATTTATGGTAAATATTCACCGAACCCCGCGAGCCAAGTCGTAGCCCTGAGCTTGTTTGCGGTGAGCTTGCCTGCCCTGAGCTTGCCGAAGGAGTCGAACTCGTCGAAGGGCGAAGACTGGTCATTTCGGTGAATATTTACTTGAGCCAGTTGCAAAAGTCATAAACCGCGCCGTTGCAGATGCCATCGGAGGGCTCGCAAGTATTTCTGGCAGGGGCAATACCCGCGGCG
>JAGVIF010000086.1 GCA_020056205.1 Lentisphaeria bacterium
GCAAGACCGCCGCGGGTATTGCCCCTGCCAGAAATACTTGCGAGCCCTCCGATGGCATCTGCAACGGCGCGGTTTATGACTTTTGCAACTGGCTCAAGATACTTTACAATCAGGGTTGCGCTTTGAAAAGGGGGCAGTATACGTAACGGATTCAGTGAATATTTACGATGCGTCAACTTAAAAACCAACCGGACATAAAATGAAAATTTTTCTTTTGCTGACATTGATTATTCTGGTTTCATGCGCCTCCACGGACTATTATTACGCCAAGGCGGTGGAAAAGGCGAGAAAAAAAGCTGTCGGGGAATTGCCTCTGTTGTCTGATGCCGACAGGTTTGAAGTGAAATTTGGAAACCCTGAAATAATGAGGAGAAGAATACTTGACAGAAGCAAGAGTCCTTACGGTAGCAAAAATGATATCTATCACACATGGATAGTCTGGAGATTGCCGGAGTCCGACGGACAATGCGTCGTCGTTTCCGGAGTGGGAGAGGGGAGAATGGACGATTGGACACCCGGCCATGTCCTGATAAGGGAAATCGAAAAGGTGGAAGGGGAAGCTGAAAAAGTTGAGAAAACATCCGACGAGGAAACAAACCGTAAGAGGGCGCAATGAAGAGCATGACCGGATATGGGTTTGCGGAGAAAAAATGCGACTCGTCTTTTTCAGTAAGCGCGGAACTGCATTCCGTCAATAAAAAAAATCTCGATGTAAAAATCATAATCCCAACAAACTTGCTGCGCCTCGAAATGAGGCTCAGAAAAATAATCCCCTCCGGAATCAGCAGAGGAATGGTGACTTTGCGAATTTCGCAAATTTGGAACGGCGCCGATGATTGCGCTCCGCCAAAAATCAATGTGAAAGTTTTTGGATATTATTACAGAAAGCTTGAGGAACTGCGGGAAAAATTTGGAATAAAAACGGAGACGGGAATATCGGACATCCTCTCGGCGCCGGGGATATTTGACGAGACATTTTCCGACTGCGGACAAAAAATGGATGACATTATATGCGAAGCCGTTTCCGACGCGATGGATAAATTTGTGAAGATGAGAGAGAACGAGGGAGCTGAACTCAAAAAGGACATAGATGGGAGGATTTCCAAACTTTTTGACATCCTCGCCGAGATAGAGGCGAAGACTTTGTCAAACGCGGATGACCAGAAAAAAAACCTCCTCGCGAGGCTTAAAAAGAGCGGAATTGAAATAGACTTCAATGATGAGAGATTCTTAAAGGAAATAGGTATCATAGCTGAAAGGGCGGATGTAAGCGAAGAGATAATCAGACTGAAAAGCCATCTCAAACATTTTGTTGAAATATCCTCGAAAAATGAGGCCGTCGGCAAGACCCTCGATTTTTTGGCGCAGGAAATACAGCGGGAAATAGGGACATTGTCCGTAAAATCGGCAAATGCGAATATTGGCGCGCTGACTGTCTTTTTCAAAAGCGAAATAGAAAAAATAAGAGAGCAAATCCAAAACATAGAATAAAGAGCCAATTGCAAAACTCAAAACCGATGCCGACCTGTCTGCGTGCCACGCACAGGCAGATGAAGGAGATTATGAAATTCAGACGGGCCGCAAAACCGGAGGCATACCCGATGCGGTATGTCGAGGATTTTGCGGCGAAGTATGATTTCATGAGTTTTGCAATTGGCTCAAAAGGTAAAGTTCATGAAAGAATGCGAACAGAAAGATTACGCGATTGATTACTCGGGGAACGGAAAACTTGACGGCATCGTTTCCAAAATATGCGCCACATACAGCGACGGCAAGGGGATAAACCACATCGAGGGATTCAATCTGCCGAACGAAGCCGAGGTTATAAATATACTGAACGAACTTGTTGAGATAGTATTCCCCGGATACACAGGCCGCAAGTCGCTGAGCATTGAGAACATAAAATATTTTGTCGGAGAAACAATAACCAGAGTCTATTCCCAACTCGCCGACCAGATAAGCAGGGCGACGCGCTACAACTGCTCCAAAAATAACTGCAATGATTGCGATGTCCCAAAATTGTCGTCGGACGCCGCGCTGGGGTTGCTTCAAAGCGTTCCGAACGTGAGAGAGCTTATGAAATTGGATGTTCAAGCGGCTTTCGATGGCGACCCGGCGGCGAAAAGCCTTGATGAAATAGCCCTGAGCTATCCCGGATTGAAAGCAATCACCATTCAAAGGATAGCGCATGAACTTTTCATAAGAAATGTTCCGCTAATCCCAAGAATGATGGGCGAATACGCGCACAGACTCACCGGCATAGACATACATCCCGGCGCCAGCATAGGCAGGAGCGTTTTCATAGACCACGGCACCGGAGTTGTCATAGGAGAAACTGCGGTAATCGGCGACAATGTTAAAATATACCAGGGAGTTACGCTCGGCGCGCTGAGTTTTCCAAAGGATGCCGATGGAAACATAATACGCGGAAAAAAAAGACATCCGACTATAGAGAACGGCGTTACAATGTATTCCGGAGCGACTATACTCGGAGATATCATCGTGGGTGAAGGTTCGGTAATAGGCGGAAATGTCTGGCTGACCGAGTCCGTCCCTCCAAAAACAAAAATAACAATCACCGCGCCGGAATTGAAAATCAAACAAGGATAATTTTAGCGGAAATTCGTAAAAACAGGGCGAAAAATGGGGAAGAAAAAGAAGAAGAAACGCGGTCAGTCCCGCAGATGGCGCCCGCCTCAAAGTAGCGCAGGAAAAAGAACTCCAAAAAATCTCTGCCGAAGCCTTATACCGCTCGATACCGACAGGATTAAGGACGAATTCAGACTGAAATGTCAGGAATCGAGGGAAAGATTCGAGGATATACGGAAGAGTTTGGATTTCCATGACAAACAGGAGAAGCCTGCGTATACTTCATGGGTGCGGTTGCATTTTGGGGCGAATCTTTCCGAATGCAAGAGAATCCAGGAGGAAATAACTCGGAAGAACCTCATTTTTCAAGAGCTCGAATATCGGGGCGCCTGCAGACGGAACGCAGACAGGATTGAAATATATGAACAGTTGTTGAAAGAGCTTGAATCCGGAATAAAGGATCCGTTTACCAGCGGGACGAGGGATGAATATTCCAGTTATGAATCCAGAACAAAAACTGGTGATGGATATGGCCGGAACAACAACGGCGGTGAAAATACTGATGATATGGACGGCGAAGACATCTGGGATGATTCGGACATGAATGACTTTGGCAATATGGACGAAGAGGAATTCATGAAAGACCCGCTCGGATTCTTCC
>JAGVIF010000316.1 GCA_020056205.1 Lentisphaeria bacterium
ACACTCAATCTCCAACCGACGAAGGACAGAAATAAACTTGGACATTGGATATTCCGTGTTCGTTATTGGATATTCAGTTTAAATATCCTTAACCTGATAGCAATGCCGCTCAGGCAGGTCCTTTCGGTGAATATTTACTATGAGAGTTCGTTTCCTATAAGGCGTTTGTATGCGCCAAGATATTTCTCCCGGGTTTTAAAGACAATTTCGTCCGGCAGGTCAGGGCCCGGAGCGGTCTTGTCCCAATCGAGCGTCTCAAGGTAATCTCTTACAAACTGTTTATCAAGGCTTGGCGGATTGGAGGAGACTTTATATTTGTCGGCAGGCCAGAAGCGGCTTGAGTCCGGGGTTAAGACTTCATCAATCAAAATTAATTCGCCGTCAAGCAGTCCGAATTCAAATTTTGTGTCGGCTATGATGATGCCCTTCTTTTCCGCATAATCAGATGCGTTTTTATATATTTTTATAGAGAGGTCTCTTGCTTTGGCGACAAGTTCCGCTCCTATTATCTCTACTGTTTTTTCATAGCTGATGTTTTCATCGTGGAGCCCCTGCCCGGCTTTTGTGGACGGAGTAAATATAGGTCCGTCTAATTTTTCCGCCTGACGGTATCCCTCTCTGAGTTTAATCCCGCATACCGAGCCGCTTTTTTGATAGTCCTTCCAGCCGCTTCCTATCAGATATCCTCTGACAATGCATTCCACCGCCAGAGGCGCGGCCTTTTTTACCACGATTGCGCGCCCCGATAGTTCTTTTGCGAATTTCGCAAGTTGCGGGATGTCGTTCATATCGGCGGTGACAAGATGGTTTTGCAGCCACGCCATGTGTTTAAACCAGAAGAGAGACATTCCTGTGAGGGCGCGCCCCTTGTCCGGTATGCCGTTCGGCATAACCACATCGAAGGCGCTTATTCTGTCTGTCGCGATGAAGAGGAGATTCTCTCCGAGTTCGAATATATCCCTTACTTTTCCCCTTCTAAGCAGTTTAAGGCCGGAAATTTCAGCCCGCAATAGAGCATCGTTTCTGTCGTATATCATTTGTCGTCAGGGAGTTATCTTCGTTATTTTTACTTTTGTAAGTTCCTGCCTGTGCCCCTGTTTGCGCTTATATCCCTTGCGGCGTTTCATTTTGAATACGATCACTTTGTCGCCTCTGAGATGGGCGATGATTTCCGCTTCCACTATGGCGCCTTTGACAAATGGTTTTCCGATTTTAAGCTCTTTTCCATCGCCTATAGCGAGGACATCCGGGAAGCTTATTTTTTGGCCGTCTTCACCCTCGATGCGGTCAATTTCAATAATATCGTTCTCTTTGATTCTGAACTGTTTACTACCAGTTTCAATTATCGCAGTCATTTTTTTATTACCTCCAGTGATTTAGAAAAAGGAAGTAGAGTATAATATGCGCAGGACCAAAATCAAGTTGATTTGTAAATATTCACCGAAATCCCGCCTGCCTGTGCGTGTCCGCACGCAGACAGGTCATTTCGGTGAATATATTTACGTATAAGTTCAGTAAAAGGACAGGGTTTACTGAACTTATACCGGATGAGAAAAACCGGTCAGCTTTTATTGAGTCCGAACGCCGCCTCAAGGTCTATTTTCGCGTTTGATTGAAGGGCAATGAGGGTTTTGGTATGGACTATTCCGGGTATGTGATGCGGCATCTTGTTCACCACGATTTCCGAGAGTTTGGAGTTATCTTTGACGCGAGCTATCGCGGCTAAGTCATATTCTCCGGCTACGGTGTGAACCTCGCTGATTCCTTCGATGGCGAGAATTTCCTTCACCACATCTTTCAGTTTTGGTCTTTCAACATTTATGAGGATTATGGCTGTTACCATTTTTTCTTCCTTTGTTTTTTTATTTGCTTTTTGTTCCTGGGTCAGGAATGAATTGGAGTGTGTCATCGTTCACGACGTTTATTGATGTGAGACCGGCTTCCGTGCATGCGTCAAGGAGTTGGATAAGCTTCTGATGTTTTGCGCTTGGTCCGCAACTGATTATTAGAGTTTGCTTAGGGTCTATCTGCGCTGTTCTCACAAGCTGAGCCCTGAGGTCCTGGAAATTCCATTTGATCCCGTTCACGTAGTAAATGTCAAGGTCTTCCTTGGGATTTTGCTTGATCCTGTTCACATCAATTGTGAAGAGAGTGATCGGCTTGTCTTTTGGTTTTCCTCCCGGCGCCGGCAGGTCCACCGTCAGCAGGGTGTTTTCTATAATTGGTTTTTGCGTCACAACGAAGTAAATCAATAGCTGAAACACGACGTCAATCATTGCCGAAAGCGGCATTTCACCCTCTTTAAGGGCAAATTTTCTTCTTTTTTTTCCCGCCATTTTACACCTATTCTATTAAGGCATCAAACCTGATCTTGTAAAGTCCGGTTTTGGTGATGGCTTCCATCACTTTTTTGATGTGATAATGCTGGACATCTTTGTCCCCTCTTATAATAATCGGCATATCGTTGCCCCATTTCAGGGCGGCCACCGTAAGGGACGCGGTTATCTCAGACATTGTCTTTTCCACCGCGTTTATGTTAATCTCGCCTGTTTTTCTTACATTGATAACAATCCCTCTCGGGTCTTTCTTCGCCAGCGGTTTTCCATGCGGAGCTTTGCTAAGGATTATTGCCTCGTCTTCGACTTCTTTGTCCATGGCCGCCGTTACAACGAAGAAAATAATAAGGAGGAAGGTAATATCAATCATTGCCGATATCGGCATCGCCATCTCTCCATATTCATTTTTTCTCCTGTGTCTCGCCATTTTATTATCCCTTCGATATTTTTATATTATTGAGCCGGTTCGTCTTCTACAACTTCGGCGTTCCTGAGGACTTTTATGAGATCGTAGGTCATGCCTTCCATCGAAAGGATGATTCTTATCGCATTGTTTTTGACGAACGTAAAGGCAACGATGGCCGGAAGTGAAATCAGAAGACCGACGACTGTGGTGTAAAGGGCGGTTGAGATTGATACGGCCAGTATGGACTGCTTCGCCGCCCCGGTGGTTGTCGCAAGAGCGGCAAATGCGCTTACCATACCGGTAACGGTTCCGAGAAGTCCAAGCATAGGGCCGATCGCGCCGCATACGTTGAGATAGTTGACACGCTGCATCAGTTTTTCGTTCTCCATGTCCGCCGCCGAACCGACTGAATCCATGATCACATCGAACCCTTCCGAGACGTTGTTGAAACCCGCCAAAAGTATGTTTGAAAAAGGACCAGGCGCGGCGTTGCAGGCTTCAAGAGCTCCTCCGAGATCTCCGCGCCCAAGCGCATCTCTGACAGCAACAACAAGGTGTGGCGGCATGATTTTATCCATCTTGACTGTAAGCCATCCGTCAATTATCAACGCGACGGTTGCTCCCGATGTCAGAAAGAGCATTACCCATACAGTCTTGTCAACAATTGTGCCGCCCATTACGACATCAAAGAACCCCATTCCCTGGGCGGCTGGGGGGGCTTCTTCCGGCGCTCCAACTGCGGCCGCCGCAGGCGCCTGCGCGGCAGGCACAGGAGGCGCGGCTGCGCCTTGCGCTTTTAATTCAGGAGACAGCACAAGAATAAGAGCCGAAAATAAGACAGTTGCG
>JAGVIF010000151.1 GCA_020056205.1 Lentisphaeria bacterium
ATGAATGTTCCACGGCCCGAATGAGAATCTGAATCTTCCTTTCATCGCGTTTTCTCCTTAATTTGATTGTATAGGAAATTGTATTTTTAATGGAGGGCCACGCTTGCCGTGGCCGGTTATTTCACGGTCGCGGCAAGCTCCAAAGGCAAAACCGCGTCCCTCCACAATTTTCACAATTCAACCTTATTATACATTTACATTTGATTGCCGGAAAGATATTCCATCGTCTTCAGAAGAGTGTCCGGACACGGCAGCAGCGGCATATATTCCAGTCCGAAATATCCCTTGTATCCGGCTTTTTCAATCTTATCGAGCATAAACGGATAATTGGTCTCGCCGTTGAACAATTCGTGGCGCCCCGGTATTCCTGCGGAATGGAAATGGCCGATCCACTCGATGTTCTGCTCGACGAACACAGTCATGTTCCCTGTCATGATCCCCATGTGATAGATATCATAGAGCATCCTGACGTTGTCAAGTCCTATTTCTTTGACGATCGCCACGCCCTCCTGAGGACAATCGAGAAAATATCCGGGATGATCCACTTCAGTATTTAGAACTTCGAGGTTAAGACGGAAGCCTTTTTTTGCAAGCTTTATTCCGGCTTCATGCGCCGCGTGGACAAGAGCGCTGCGCTGTTCCTGATGATTCCTGCCGCCGACCGATTGGCCGGTGGTGACGATTCCCTGTTTGCATCCGGCGGCGAGCGCGTTGTCGGAATAACGGTCCATCCGTTCAACGAAACGATCTATGTTTTCCTTGCGGATTGGCGCAACATCGTCCTGGCTGGCAAGGTTCATCACGATGCTGATCAGCTCGACTCCGCATTGTTTTCCGGCGTCTGATATATCCTTAAGCGCCTTGGCGTCGCCGCCACCCCATGTTTCGACGTAACGGCACCCGCATCCGGCAATCTTTTCCACTCTCTTTTCAAACGGGAGCTCCTTGAAAAACAACTCAATCAATGCATCCACTTTAATCATTTTTTTCACCTTTTATTTTATTTTGTTCTTTTTCCCAATTTTCCATTATCTGCACTCAAGACCATGACTCTCCATGCCGGCGGCGTAAAATGGAGGGTCGCGCTGGTCGCGACCGTGAAATGACCGGCCACGGCGAGCGTGGCCCTCCACATTCGAATCTATGTCTATGAAATAATTCATTTTGAAAGCATAAATTCCATCGCCTCCACCGCATCATCGTAACTGGTGGCATGGCCTCCATTCGGACGGTTGATGACAAGTATCTTGCGTTTGAGTTTCTTCAAGACCTCCGCAAGCCTGATGGCGCTGTCTGGAGGAACAGACGTATCGTTGCCGCCGACCGTGAAAGCCACAGGCATAGTCAGTTTTTCAGGCCAGAATTCGGCGCTGCGCTTTTTATATTCCTCTGGGATTTTTTCTTTTGTTCCGCCAAACGACTCTGCTATCGCGTCCTGGAACTGCTTATATTCCACATGGTTGGCATGGCCATTCATTGACGTTACGCCGTCAATCATATCGGGATGAAGCGCGGCAAAGGTAAGCGCCGACGCGCCACCCATGGAAGCTCCGACAATAAATACCAGGTTGATCTTATATTTCTTTTTGAGATCGCTGATGATCTGAACCATATCAGCCTCGGCCTTTGGCCCCATCCATGACGTTTTAGCCCGGTAATCCGGGGTCACGGCAATCATTCCATGTTTTTCTGCAAACGCTCTGAATGAAGAACACTCCGGGCGTCCATCGGTCGCAAATTGCTTCCGGTCAGAGCCGTGTCCATGCAGACCGATGACAATATCATATTTTTTGTTCTGATTAAATTTATCCGGAAGCATTTCCATATAAAATTGCTCTGTGCCGTCAAGCTCCGCCTTGAACGCAACGTCCTTCGGCTGACCAAGAGTCCCGGCGCAAAGAGGCGGCACGACTGCAAGCATGAACAGCGCAAAAAGACCTATTTCACAACTTGTATTGTGCATTTGCACCCCCTTTTCAGAAAAGTTTTGTCAGTTCGTTTGTAATTTTCGCGGCCGTAGTTGATGCCCAGTTTGCATCATGAGCCGGTGAAATTCCGATGATTGCCAACCTCAGCATGATGTCTTTCGTCTCCATGCACATGTCGGGGGAATATGCCGGAAGTTTTGATACGTGTTGACACTTGAAAGGACAACCCTCTTCCGTCGGAGTCTTCTGTTCCAAGATTTGCTCCCAGTTCCAATAGACATGCCAGTCTCTGACACCCTTTGTATCTTTGGCGGCGAGTCCGCCAAGCCCGATGCCGGCGTTAATCGCCTTGACGCACTGTTCGCTTTTCTCAAATAATATGCCGAGCGCGTAGCCGCAGACGCCGTCTTCATCGTTGGCTTCGACGAATTTCGCGCAGGATGGCAGTTTTATTTCGGCTCTGAGCTGTTTCCATACCGCGCGGGTGCGTCCGTTTATCCAGTCCAGTTTTTTCAACTGCGCTATGCCCACCGCCGCGCAAAGTTCCGGCATCCTGTAGTTCTCGCCGCAAAAGAGTTCGCCCTTCTTGCGTTCCCGTGCATATCTGTCGGGTCTCCAGCAGGCGGCCGCGTCGTGATAGCTCTGGGCTTTCGTGTAGAGCCATTCATCGTCGGTAAGGATAAGCCCGCCTTCTCCTGTGCCTATCACCTTGAAAGCATCAAGGCTTATGCATCCGACATCGCCGAGCGTCCCGAGATATTTCCCCTTGTATTTTCCGCCGAAAGCCTGGGCCGTATCTTCAATAACCTTCAATTTGTATTTCGCGGCTATTCCGCAAATCTCATCCATTTTTGACGGCAGACCAAGCATGTGCACAGGAAGAATCGCCTTTGTTTTCCTGGTGATGTTCTTTTCAACCGCCTTCGGATCAAGGGTTAGTGTCTCGTCTACATCTGTTATCACCGGTATTCCTTTCGCGACGACCACTGCGGATGCGCTCGCAAAAAATGTGTAGGCCGGGATGATAACCTCGTCGCCGGGACCCACTCCTGCGGCCACCATTGACGCGACCAGCGCGCTTGTGCCGGAATTTACCGCTAGGACATACTTTGAGCCGGTCTTTTCCCTCACCATCTCTTCAAATTTTACGACCTTGCTTTTAGGATTGTAATATCTGAAGAAATTTCCGGCATCAGGGGGATTCTTTTCCGCATCCAGCAGGTTCCGGATTTTGCCCTGTGTCTCCTCGCTCACATTGAAAACGTCTACGCATTCCATCAGTTCATCAGTCGAATATTTGACATATGCCATAACCTTCTCCTTAATGTGTTTGCAACATTTTAGTGTCTTTGTTTATTTTGAACGCTGAACCTTTAACCCTGAACCTTGAACGGTGAACGCTGAACCCTTTCTTTATTCTTTTGGGTTGCGGGCGAAGCCAGCCTTAAATTAAATTGTCTTTTATTACTCCATCACTATATTCTTCATTTGAAATAACGTCAACGTGCAATTATTGCTTAAATTGCGCATATCTTGCTATTTTTAGGATATTTTCGGGCGGGGGCTACAAAATATTATGGAAAATGTTTTTTTCAGCAGGGAAATGATAGAGCCGCTTATCAATTGCGGCGAATGGAAGATAGTCAGTTCCCTGTTTGCACCGGAATTGCGTCCGATACATCATGCATCGCACGAAAAATGGATGCCTGCGCATCTGGACAGACATCCTCAGCGGGAAGTCCTTTTCGCACTCTCAGGGAAAGGACTATACGGATTTCAGGGAAAGATTTATCCCTGCCCGCCCGGAACTGTTTTCCTTTTTGACTCGCATGAGGCGCATGATGACGACTATCCTCCACATGCGCTGGAAGGGACGCATCTGTGGTTCGCTCTTCTTAATGAAAAGGCGGTTGCCAGAATCCTGATCATCAAAGGGGGAAAATTTTCAACATCTCATTCTTTCGCAATAAAAGACTCTTCGTCGGCAATGCTTCTTGATCAAATCTGGGACCGCATGTCCCAGAACAAAGAAATTCCGGAACTGTTTCGGCGGATGCGAATCATATCCGCTCTCTTATTGGTCCTGACGGCGGCGATTGAACAGGGATACAGAATGAAAACCGACCCTGTCCCCGCCGCGGGAGAGCGCCAGAAAGAAATCATTAAAAGCATCATGCGAAGCATATCCGCGTCCGGCGGCGCCGGATTGAATCTGGAAAAACTTGCGAGATTCGCAGGCTGCAGCAAGTTTCATTTCCTCAGAATATTCAAAAAACACAGCGGGAAAACGGTTCATAAATTCATTGATATATGCAGAATCAAAAAAG
>JAGVIF010000046.1 GCA_020056205.1 Lentisphaeria bacterium
AACCCGCCGATGAAGGTGAATACTCATGGTCTTTCACTGGGGCGGGCGGCGGAAAATTCGCCCCAAATCCCTCCGACGACGGCAAAACCAAATTCAACGCCACAAAAATCACATCAAAAGACAGCCAATCCTTCATCAATGTCAAATACTCCGTCGCCGATGACGAAAAAGAGGCGAAAATCACAAGATGCGAGTATTTCTTCAGAGGGATGTGGTTTTATGGAGCAGTGAGAGTAAGACCGTATCGCGGCTCGGAGGATGTGTTTTTCTATTCTTCAGATAGATTTTTAGCCAAGGACCCGAATGTCCCCATTTTTTTATTTGACGCGTTCTTTCGATACCTCCTTTGTGATCAATACAAAGAACTATTAGTAGATAGCGAGTATGGGGGATCAGTTCCCTATGTCAAAGAGAAACTCTTAGAAAAGACATCTGATTTCAGAATAGTTCAAATTTATACAAAGGACTGGACACCTGTTAACTCATCCTTTACTGATCACATACAACGAAGGGTTGCTTTCAAGATTCTCAAAACTGCAAGAATTCCTTCGATAACTAATGGGAAAGCAGCAATCTCTGTGAGTCTGATTTGGCGAGCGAGCGTTCAAAAGGGGGAGCATAGCAAAGATATTATGAAGCACAGATTGGTATCAACATATAAAAATGTTAAAAGAGATCCTGTCGCCAAGGAACTCATTAGTTTCACATTGACAACGTTTTATCGCCGCGATCCAAGCAACTTATTATAAAAAGATGGGGGTGATATATGCAAATGAGAAGATCATGTGGCGCTGCGGTTTTATTTGTTTTTGCTTTCAGCTTATTGTCGCAAGCCGAGGAGGTCAAAATCCCGGCCTCTACGCCGGAGACCTCGCTTTCATACCTGACATACAAGCTTGGCATGAAAACCGTATTCACAAACATTGACAAACGCAGAGTCTCCAGTTTCACCGGGGATACATCCGAACCTGATGCTACCTTGGCCCAATATCAATTGCAGAACGCTGATTTTCTGAGGTTGGATTTTGTGAAGGAATCCAATGCCATCATTTGCTATGACAAGGAAACCGAGAACGTGCAGACTGAGCTTCTCAAGTCACGATTAGTTCTCGATGCAGACAAGATAATTTATGCCATCCTGCCTGAGGGAAAGATGCGAATGGATATAAGTTCCACGATTGATGATCCTCATGGCGATGAAAATATAATTCGTAATATGATCACTCAACGGATTGCTACAAACCCTTCGACGACGGTGATCGAGACCATTATGGCTGTCTTGAAGGAAGAGAAAATCAATACATGCCGAATCCTGGCATCTACTGCGAAAAACTGTGATAATGAAAGGCAAATAATCGAAGAAATTCTTGACTGTGAAGCCAATTCAGTTGAACTAAAAGAAATGTTTAAAAAGATATTGCGGGAGACTGATATAACATCAAAAAACGAGACTCTGACGCTTGTGTATGAATCCAACGATTTCGGACGTGAGCCGACCTTGGATGAAATCGCCACGTTTTTAAAGAGCGCCGACGATAAACTGTATGAGCTTTCATGTCCTGACGGAACGATGTTTTCAGATTTAAACCTGAATTTCTGGTTTGAAAGATTGCTGACTTTCCAGCCTGAAAAGTTTTTGAAGTATCTTTTCGACAAGAATATATTCAACGCCGCTGCTCCTTATGCGTCTGAAATGTATCTTGCCCCAATACCATCATTTCTTGCCGCCCAGAAGGACTACAACGCGATTAGTCTCATGCTTCATAATTTGCACAAAATAAAGTCGGAGGAGAAACAAAAGGATGTAGTAGAAAGTCTCGTTAATCTGGACAAAACCAGATTGTCTCCTGAAAGCTTGAAAACATTTTTGAACTATGCCAAAAAATTCAAGATCGAGCGAATCTACATAGACTCTTCGAAATGGGTTGGAGACGATCTCCCTGACAATTATGATCGCTGGAAGAACTTCAAAGTCCCGGACATTGAACTTGGCTTCGAGCGCGACAAGTCAATAGACAAGACGAGATACCATTTGAAGTTCTTCAAGCATAAGGAGCCCGTGAAGATTGGCGGAACACCTCTCAAGAAGGTCGAGGAGACAGACTATTCAACACCCGAAAAGGCTTATCTCTCAGGAATATCCGCTAGAACATATGAATGGAGCAAAGCCTCAGTCTATGACGTTGCAAATTACAATGAAGATGATTTCTCCTTGTATCGTCAGTGGAAACGATGGCATTCAGGGATCAATCCTTTCATCCTGATTCTGTATAAAGTCGAGATAAGCCGGAGCGGAGAACAGGCAAATGCTTCTCCAGACTTGTTCTTGCTCATAAAACTGCTCAATGACGACAATATGATTGCGGCAATCCCGATGAAGCTTGATGGCCGGTGCTGGAAGTTTTATATATCCAGATCTCAACATGCGGATAAGCTCGGCAATTTCATCGAGCAGGAAATCCTCAAGATCAAGTCCCGTTAGCTTAGAATCTCCCGATAACGGTCTTTAATGTAAAAATATAGCGACAATGAGAAAAAGTATATGCCTAAGGCTTGGTTTCGGGGATTCCCCATTGATTGTTAAAACTCCGATGGCTTCCTGTCTTACTTTGCATCACTGATTTCCTTTTTTCAAGTTGCAAATCCCGAGACCGCAAGGTGCTCGGGGCGGCTATTTTATCTTTTTCCTCCTTTATCATAGGGGGGGCGTTCCCCCTTCCGCCGGCTGAAGGGAGGAGGAGGCGGCCTTCGGCGGTGAGATGCGGCGAGATTTTCAGACCACAGCTTAAGGTGTAAAAAACTCCTTTCTGGATGTAATGTAAAACCCAAAAAAGAAGGAGTCAAGTCGCATGAGAAAGAACTATGACAAGCAGTTCAAGGCCAAGGTGGCGCTTGAAGCAGTGAAAGAGGAGAGGACGATTGCCGTGACCGTGAATTGGAGTTTTGAAATTACCTCATACTGTTAAACCATTCCTGTTTCGTGCGCCGGGACGTCGCATACTACTCGTTTCTTGCGCTCGGAGATCGCAAACTACTTG
>JAGVIF010000456.1 GCA_020056205.1 Lentisphaeria bacterium
AGTTCCAAATCCGAGAGGCGGTTTTATCCGGAACTTACCATCTTCGTCAGTAATGGACCGTGGGGAGTCGCGGTCTATTTCAGCGCGTATCGGCTGATCAACAGTTGTATCTGCTCGGAGATAAGATTGCATGAAGACTTTTGCGGACACAGCCGGACTGCCATCCTGCAAAAGCGCTCTTCCCGACAAGTCTTTGCCGTCGTTAGGAATAATCGTCATGCGTTCGAACTCGCTGATCGTGATTGTTCCGATATCGAGAGGAGCGAGATCTCTCCCGACCTTGTCAACTTCAAATATTCTGCCGCTGATCTGCCAGTTTCCGCAACGGAAATTAACTTGGTGGAAGCCGCTGGAATACACGCTGAAGCGGTTGTCCCCCGGCGCGACTTTTCCATCGCTCGAGTATGTGGCTTGCATGTCTGCGCGAAGCTTCTCCATCCATTTCCCATAATTTTCCGAAGAGCTGATTTCATCGAACCATTCTTCCCTCGTATCATCGTTCATCTCATTCCAGTTCTGGATGCGAAATTCAGCCGGTATGTCAAGAGGACATACGAAATTAACCGAATACGTCACGGGTTTGAGTCTCAACAGTTCATCAAGCGGTAGTTTTATGGATTCTGGCGTCGCAACCCTGAAAATGATGTCGCGCCTTTCACTTCCGATGTCGAGGATTTTATTTTCTCCCGGATTGAGTTTTCCCTGCAAGGTAGCCGAATATTCATTGTTCTGCGAAGAAATTGACAATTCATACGGGCCGGACGGCAACCGGGACAATCTGAATTTACCGTCCGGATCCGTGGTCATATAGAGAGAAATTCTGGCCTGATTTTCTTCCCCCCCGATATCTTGAAAATAGTTTATTATCGCGCGGGAAAGAGCCTTGCCATCATGCAGAAGCCTTCCTTCGAGGGATGCCCATTTTTCGAGGCGAATGTCGGTGGACTTCTGTAGTTCAGCCATACTGACAAGCCGTATCCCGTTGTCGTGTACGGCCACCACCCTTACGCTTCCATCCGAAAACGACTGGATTTTGTAGCGGCCGTTATCATCAGTTGTGACCGAAGGGACAAGGGCGGAGAAAGAATTAATTTTTGCTGAATAAAAAGCCTCGTCGCCTAAATCATGTTTAGTAACCATAAGAGTTGTTCCTGCGGCCGGATTTCCGCCCCAATCCCGAACCGTGCCCTCAATGAACTGTATTTTTTTTAACTTGATTTCGAGTTTTATGATTTCACTGTCTCCGATTCGAACTTCCTTTCTAATCTTAGCGCTTTCATAACCTTGCGCGGAGACCTCAGCGCCAATGGCAATACCATTCTCTAATTCCCACGTGGCAATTTTGTTTATCGCTGTTCTGATTATGCCGTCAGATGTGGTTTTTTGGCTGCCACCTGTGATCAGATAATATTCCGCGTTGCGGACGCATTCTCCGGTTTCAGCGTCTGATATTACGATTTCCACAGGGATTTCTCTGTGGAGTTTTATCGTGGATTTCTCCCTGATTGTAGAAATGCTGATTCCGTTTATGCCAATGAAGCCGTCTTTTTCAACCGCAACGGTGAATTCGTTCTGATTGGCGTCAAGAGGGATGTGATCGAGAAGAAACTTGCCGTTTTCATCAGTTTCAGTCCGGAATTTGCCGGCCATTGCTTCAGGGACGTGTTTAAGTTCTACTTTCGCCCTGAGAATAGGCTTTCCGTTGATGCTCTCGACTTTTCCTGCGAGCAGTTCGCCTGCGTCAAGCGTAATTTCGAGATCAAGCGGGTCATTCCCCACTTCGAGTTGGAGGTGGGAAGGAGCAAGTCCCTCCTTGTAAACGCAGATAAATGTTCGATTATTCGGCTTCCGCAATCCAATGTCGAAACGGCCGTCGTTCCCGCTTAAGACATCTGTTTCATCTTGGCATTGGTAGATCCTTGCATCTTGGATTGACTTGCCGTCCGGACCAAGCGCCACGCCGCGTACAGGGGTTCCTTTTTGAAGGCTGATATCTAATGCGGACTCCATAAGTTTCTTGTAGGCATAAGGGTCGGACATGGAACTGATGTTATAGTATTCCACCGCAAACCATTGCTTGTCAACGCTTGAAATGCTTATTGAACTTGTGTTTTCGGGGTTGATGAAGGCTTCCCAACGGCCGTCGTGGGCTGTCTTCACTGGCTGTATCGGCTCCCATGTTTCATGTTTCGAGCAGTCCAGCCTGTGGTCCTTGATATCCGTTCGGACTTCGAGTTGCACACCGGATATAGGATTCCCGTCCGTATCCAGAGCGCGGCCACCGATTTTGACGCCCTTTTCGAGCTTGATATTATGGGCGCGGAGGTCGTTATTGGTCATTTTCTGGATTCCCCAGATGCCCCATTCTTTGGGGATGAAGCCATTTTTGCGAACGGTCATGCGGACATAGTTCGTCGAGTCGTCAAGGTCAATGAAACAGAGTCCGTCTTCATCTGATTTGAAATCTTTGCTATTTTCACCCTTCCCATCGAAGAACACGGTTACCGTGGCATCCTTGACCGGGACATGCTCTTTTGCTTCAATTATTGTTACTTGAATTTGTCTCGTCTGCGCTGTGGAAATAACGCAGAAAAACGGAACAAGCAGGGACAGAACACTTCCGAAAAATACTTTCACGAAAACCTCCTCTTCTTTATGAGCAAATATTCACTAAACCACGCACCGATTTAAGCTCCCCGAATAAATTTACAAGCCCCTCAAAAAAAACAAATATTTTTTAAAAAACCTCAGCCGATTATACTCTATAACGCCGAAAACAGCCTGATTATTTACTTCGCCTGTTCAAGATTGCCTTGATATCACGAAGACGCAGGTCGGAGCGAAGATGTTGGGCCAGAGCCTCGCCAGAGCGTGCGAATGGTAGCCGAGCGGAACTTCCTTTTCAATATTAAAATCAAGATCGGCGCAAAGATTGCGAAAATCGCAAATAGTAGAAAGATGTATATTCTTGGTGTCAAACCACTTGTGCGGCAATGAACTGGTGACAGGCATCACTCCTTCAAGGGCGATTTGAAGGCGCGCCCTTATGTACCCAATGTTTATCAAACTCACAACAGCCTTTTGTCCAACCCTCACCATGTCTTTGAGCAGGAGATCAGGCCTGCGCACCGCCTGCAGGGTTTGGCTCAAAATCACGTAATCAAAAGATTTATCAGGATAGCTGCCGAGCCCCCCGTCAAGGTCATCGTGGAGGACAAAG